>NZ_JBFUBK010000089.1:0-45597 GCF_056405815.1 Pseudomonas sp. P1_F1_2
CCTCAAGCCTGTACATCCTCAAGCCTGTACATGCCTGCGCCGGACGTGGCCAGGAGGTAATTGAAAGCCTCGATCAGTTCGACGAAGTCCTCGCCAGGCCCGATGCCAGCAAGTTGTTCACCGAAGGTGTGGTGCTGGAACAGGATCTGGACAACGTGATCACCCACAGCGTCGGCCAGAGTTTCATCGGCAACACCGTGCTGAGTTACTGCGGTGATCAATACTTGACTGAGGATGCTCAAGGCGAGCAGGTGTATGGCGGTTCCAACCTGTTGGTGGTGCCGGGTGACTACGAGGACTTGCTCAAGCTGCCGTTGCCTGACGATGTGCGGTTGGCGATCCTGCAGGCGCAGGTGTTCGACCGCGCTGCGGACGAGGCCTATCCCGGTTTCTACGCCTCACGGCGCAATTACGACATCGCCCAGGGCCTGGACTGTAACGGCCAACAACGCAGCGGCGTGCTGGAACAATCCTGGCGCATGGGCGGCGCCAGCAGCGCGGAAGTGGCGGCGTTGCAGAGCTTCGTCAACGATCCGGGGATGCGCGCGATTCGCGTGTCGTCTGTCGAAACCTACATCGACCAGCCGCTGCCGGCGGACGCCATCGAGGTGTATCGCGGGCCAGCGCAAACCAGTGACTTTCTACTCAAGTACGTAACGGTCAAATCCTATGACGGCTAGAAGCGAAACCATTCAGATCGACATCGACGATGAACAGATGAGCGGGACTTTTCTGAGCCCCAAATCGAAGGTTCCCGGCGTGCTGTTTGTGCACGGGTGGGGTGGCAGCCAGGAACGGGACCTGGAACGGGCCAAAGGCATCGCCGGTCTTGGGTGCGTGTGCCTGACGTTCGACTTGCGCGGCCACACCGGGGGCACCGGTATTCCGCTGACGCGCGTCACCCGCGAAGACAACTTGCGCGACCTGCTGGCAGCGTATGACCGCCTGCTCGCGCACCCGGCGCTCGACACGTCGGCCATCGCTGTGGTGGGCACCAGTTATGGCGGTTACCTGGCCGCGATCCTGACGTCGTTGCGACCGGTGCGCTGGCTGGCGCTACGGGTGCCGGCGCTGTATCGCGACGATCAATGGCACACACCCAAACGTGACCTGGACAAGACCGACCTGCGTGATTATCGCGGCACCCTGATTCGCGCCGACAGCAACCGCGCGCTGCATGCCTGTTCGCAATTCACCGGTGATGTGCTGCTGGTGGAGTCCGAGACGGACGACTATGTGCCGCACGCAACCATCATGAGTTACCGCGCGGCCTGTCAGCAGACTCACTCGCTGACCCACCGGA
This sequence comes from Pseudomonas sp. P1_F1_2, assembly GCF_056405815.1. Classification (NCBI taxonomy): domain Bacteria; kingdom Pseudomonadati; phylum Pseudomonadota; class Gammaproteobacteria; order Pseudomonadales; family Pseudomonadaceae; genus Pseudomonas; species Pseudomonas sp. P1_F1_2. Next base: position 1,304 of record NZ_JBFUBK010000089.1, read on the forward strand.
TTATCGACGGTGCCGATCACGCGTTGAGCGACCCTGTTTCGCAGCAGGCGTACACCTCGATCCTGGTGGACTGGATTACCGAAATGGTGGTGGGCGAACGGTTGAGCATTATTCAGTCCCGCTGAAAAATCTTCGGTGTTTTGGAGACCATCGCGGGCAAGCTCGCTCCCACATTTGGAACGCATTCCCCTGTGGGAGCGAGCTTGCTCGCGATGGCGGCCTTCGACTCACCACATACTCAAGAAGGTTTCTTCGATATCCGCAACGACTTGGCCTTGGCCTCCACCACCAGATACATCACCAGCGTAATCAACAGCGGCAGGATGAAATAGATCGCCCGGTACGCCAGCAACCCGGCCACCAGGCTTCCCCGCGAAACCTCATGTTGCAGCAGCGCCACAAACACCGCCTCCAGCACGCCAAGCCCTGCTGGAATATGGGTGATGACCCCGGCGATGGCGCTGATCAGCAACACACCCAGCACCAGTGGGTAGTCGAGCTTGCTCGGCAACAAGGTAAAAATCACCGCCGCCATCAACGACCAGTTCAGCGCGCCGAGGGCCAGTTGCAGCACGGCCATGCGCAATGACGGCAGATCAATTTCTATCCCGCGAATGGCCCATTCACGCCGCTTGGAAAACCGGCAGGCCGCCAGATAACCCGCGCTCACAATCAGCAACAACACGCCTACGCCTTGTAATGCGCCACTGCTCAGTTTCCAGCCGGGCGGCATGCGCACCAGCCCACTGCTGAACACCGCGCCGGCAATGACCATGTAACCGAACCAGTTGGTCGCCAGGCTCAAGCCGAGGATTTTCGCGATATTGCCCTTGCTCACGCCCAACCGTGAATACAAGCGATAGCGCATGGCGATGCCACCCACCCATGCACTCAGATTGAGGTTGAAGGCATAGCTGATAATCCCCACCGGCAGGATCTGTTTCCACGTCAGGTCCTGGCGAATGTAGGTTCGCCCGATCAGGTCGAAACTGGCGTACACCAGAAAACTCAGCAGCGTCAGTCCTGAAGCGATGACCAGCGTTCGCACCTTGAAATCGGCCAGGGTGTTGAACACTTCGTCCCATTCGAGGCGCTCGGCCAGCATCGTCAACAAGACAATCAGCGCCAGGAAAAACAACATCGTCAACGGCCGTTTCCAGCGGCTCCAGCGAGACTTGCCGGGGTGCTCGGTGTGACTGCCCGAATGCGCTTCAGCGTGGCTCATGATGATCGCTCCCGGTCGGCTGGGTGAAGGGCTTGAGGCGCGGCTTGTGTGCCGGCAGCCAACCCGCCCAGGCCGGGAAGTGCCGCAGGAAGTGGAACACCAGAAAGCCGACCGTCATGTGCCAGATGCGGCCGCGCGGCGCAGTGTCGACGGACATGGCTTTGCAGTGGTTGTCGCTCAGGTGTTCAAGGCGTTCAAACAACGTGCGATTGAACGCGCGGTCGCGGATCAACACGTTGGCTTCCAGGTTCATCGACAAGCTCAGTGGGTCGAGGTTGCTTGAGCCGACGGTGCTCCAATCCTCATCGACCAGCGCGACTTTGCCGTGCAGCGGCCGTTGGCAATACTCATGAATCTGTACACCGGACTTGAGCAAATAGTCGTAGGTCATGCGTGCGGCGAGTTTGGCCACCAGCATGTCTGGTTGACCTTGCAGAATCAGCCGCACGTCGACGCCCCGGCGCGCCGCGTTACGGATCTCGCGCAGCAAGCGGTAACCGGGAAAGAAGTAGGCGTTGGCGATCACCACGCGGCGTTTGGCACTGCGCAGCACCAGCCGATACACCTCTTCGATGTCGGTGCTGTGGTCGCCATTGTCGCGGTACACCAGGCGAACCTGGCCGTCATGATCGTCCAGGGCCAGTTCCGATCGCCGTTGGCGACGGCGCTGCCACCAGTATTTGGCCCGGGCCGGGCGACCGCATTGCAACAGCGCGAAATGATGGATGTCGGCCACCGCCGGGCCTTGCACTTCAACGGAATAATCCTGTTTGGCTTCGGGGCCGAAGTCGCCCAGATGGTCGGCGGAAAAGTTGATCCCGCCGATAAAGGCCACCGCTCCGTCGACCACGACAATCTTGCGGTGCAGGCGACGGAACCAGTTGGTGCGAATGCCCAGACGCTTGGGCGCCGGGTCGAATATCTGGATGTGTACGCCGGCCTCGCTCAATGCGGCCAGAAACCCGGTGCTCAATTCGCCACAGCCAAAACCGTCGAGGCTGGCCGTGACCCGCACACCGCGCCGAGCCGCGTCGATCAGCACTTGCTGCATTTCATTGCCGACCTTGTCCTCGAACACGATGAAAGTTTCCAAGAGGATTTCCGTCTTGGCCTGGCGCATGGCCTCGAACACCCTGGGGAAATACTCCTCACCGTTTTCCAGCAACTCGACGCGGTTGTTGCCTTGCCAGCCATAGTCGACATCGACCACGGCGGGCTCTCGGGTTTTCGGGGGAGTGGACACGTGTTCCACGCGGGCTTCTTCCATCGATGGGCTGCTCATAGCTCGATCTCCACCGACAGCGGTGCATGGTCGGAAAGGTGTGACCAGGGACGCGCCGCCAGCACTTGCGGACGGTGGGCCTTGAGGTTGCGCACGTAGATGCGGTCTAGTCGAAGTGCCGGCATTCGCGCCGGAAAACTGCGCGCCGGTTTGCCGTGATGTTCGGCGAACACTTCGCGCAGTCCGCAGGGTTTGAGCAACGCATCGGCGCGTTGGCGCCAGTCATTGAAGTCGCCGGCCACGATCACCGCAGCATCGTCCGGCAACTGTGCCAGGCGTCGGCTCAATAGCTTGAGCTGTTCGGTGCGATGGGTTTCGCGCAGCCCCAGGTGCACGCAAATGGCGTGAACCTCCTGACCGTCACCGGGCAGGCGTAACACGCAATGCAGGATGCCGCGGTTTTCATGGCCGCTGATCGAGACGTCGAGGTTGTCATGGCGAATGATCTGGAATTTCGACAGCAGCGCATTGCCGTGATCGCCCGCCGGGTAAACCGCATTGCGGCCATAGGCAAACTGCGGCCACAGGGTGTCGGCGAGGAATTCGTATTGCGGCATCGTCGGCCAATCGCTGTAGCGCCGCGGATGCTGTTCATGGGTGCCGTGGACTTCCTGCAAAAACACCACGTCGGCGGACACGCTGCGCACCGCTTCACGCAACTCCGGGAGGATGAAACGCCGGTTGAGCGCGGTAAACCCTTTGTGCGTGTTGACCGTCAGCACGGTGAAGCTGCGCACGGCGGTGAGGATAGGCGATGGCTCGTCGGCGGCGCCAAGCGGCTCGGAAACGTTCATGGCAGCACGCCTTCGGCCACCGGTTTGCCGGGGACGCTGTAGCGCCAGCCTGAACTACCCACATGAATCGCCGCCATGCCGCCTCCCGCCTGATGGTCTTCGAACAACCCTGTCTTTTGATGACTGCGGGGCGAGCGAGAAAGTTTCGACGGAACTACGGACGGTACAGGCCCACAAAATAACCAACGTGGGGGCGATGTACGGCAGCAATCGGGCTGGCCCCGCATACACCGCCAGGTCTGAAACTTCCTGCCGGTCTACGCTTGTAGGCGCGGCCGAAGGCTGCGATCTTTCGTGTTCATATCGACTCACTAAAAGGAGCACCGCGTTTTGCATCCGTTCAAGACTGCGATATGGCTGGCGCTACTTCTGTTCACCACCAGCGTCGGGCTGCAAGCGGCAGCGCTGCCGGGCATGCCGGCCAGCAGCGCCGCGACGCCACCGGCTCACCCGGAACCGCTGGTCCAGGGCGGTTTGCTGGGGGCCATCAGTTCGAGCATTGATGAGGTCCAGGGCAAACTCGATCTCAACGAAGGCCTGGTCGACGCCTGGCGTCTGCGCGCAGACCGCGCGGCGGATGAAGTGGATCAACTGGTCAATCATCCATCGGCGCGTTCCAGCTGGAGCGTGGCGGGGGATTTCCTGCTGTTGTCCGGCGTGTGGGTGGGCGTCTTTGCGTTGCTCTGGCTGCTCGGCGGGTTGTTGGCCAAGCGACTGAGCGAGCACCGCTTGCTGCTCACACGAGAACGCGGCCAAGCCGTGCTCGGTTATGCATTGCCTTACAGCATTCCGGCGCTGGTCAGCCTGCCGCTGACGATTTTTGTCAGCCACTTCCTGCCCGTGTCAGCCGGGCGGGCGCTGGCGCTGTGTTTCGCCTATGCCACCAGCAGCGGGATCTTTGCCGCCTCGCTGGTCATGACGCTGGTGGTCCTGTTCAACACCGGGCACAAGCGCCGGGCGGTGCAGATCCTTCGTCAGTTCAGCCCGCGACCACTGTTTGGCATCGGCTTTCTGGTCGCGATCAGCGATGCCCTGACCAGCCCGCAAATCGCCCACCAATTGGGCGGCAATCTCACCAGCAGCATCGCGGTATTGACCGGGCTGGGGGCGTCGATTTCCTTCGGTTTGCTGGTGATCAAAATGCGTCGTCCAGTCGCGCATCTGATCCGCGTTCTGCCGTTGGCCCAGCGTCAGAGTCAGCCTGCACTGCGCGAGACGCTGCGGATATTTTCCGGCCTGTGGTACTGGCCGATCCTGTTGATGGTGATGGTGTCGATCATGAACCTGGTCAGCATCAGCGATGACAATCAGCAGGTGTTGCGCAGTGCACTGCTCACCACGGTTCTGTTGATCGCGACGGTGTTCCTCAGCACCACGTTGCATCACCTGTTCAAGTCCCGCAGCGAGCAAGCGGTACGGCGTAGCAATGCCTATAAAGAGCGCTTCCTGAGCCTTTCTCACGCCTTGCTGCGGATCGGCATGGCAATTGTGTTCATCGACATCCTGGGACGTATCTGGGGGGTGTCACTCTTCGAGTTCGCGGTGAGCAATTCGGTCGGCCGGGCGATCAGTGATTCGCTGAGCCGCATCGGCTTGATTTTCCTGATGACCTGGATGGTCTGGGTGGTGCTCGACACGGCGATTCAGGAGGCCCTGAAACCACCGGTCAGCAAACGCTCGGCACGCCAACCGAGCACGCGGGTGAAAACCATCCTGCCGCTGCTGCGCAATGCGATCAAAATCCTGCTGGTGGTGATCTGTGCGATCACCACCATGGCCAATCTCGGGATCAATGTCGCGCCGTTTCTGGCCGGCGCCGGGGTGGTGGGGCTGGCCATCGGTTTCGGCTCCCAGCAACTGGTGCAGGATGTGATTACCGGGCTATTCATCATCATCGAAGACACCCTGTCGATTGGCGATTGGGTGGTGCTCGATTCCGGGCATGCCGGCACGGTCGAAGGCCTGACCATTCGCACCCTGCGTCTGCGTGACGGCAAGGGCTTTGTGCACTCGGTGCCGTTCGGCCAGATCAAGGCGGTGACCAACCAGTCCCGACAGTTTGCTTATGCGTTCTTCTCGGTGCAGTTCACCTACGACACGGATGTCGACAAGGCGATTGAGTTGATTCGCGAGGCCGGGCATTCGATCAGCGACGACCCGTTTCTCAAGTACAACCTGCAAGGACCGCTCGACGTATTCGGGGTCGACAAAATGGACCTCAACGGCGTGGTGCTGACGGCGCAGTTCCGTACGGTGTCGGGCGGGCAGTATGCGGTGAGCCGAGCCTTCAACCAGCGATTGAAAAAGCTTGTGGATAACAGCCCTTGGGTGCATTTCGCGCAGACTTATCCACAGCAGGTTTTTATTCCCCAGCGGCAGGTGGATGAGGGAGAGGGCGGGCTGGCGCCGGAGCATTCGTCGGTTTTGCTGCCGGATCAGCCGCGTACCCAGTAGTACCAGGACAGATCGTTCCCACGCTCTGCGTGGGAATGCCTCACCGGACGCTCCGCGTCCACTCTTGAGACGCAGAGCGTCTCTGGCTGCATTCCCACGCAGAGCGTGGGAACGATCAATGCCGGATCAGTTTGTTGTGCAATTCAGCAGTCGCCTGCTGATCCAGCTCCATCCAGAAATGCTGCTTGCCGGCAATCTCCGCCGCCGCCGGCAATCCATCGCGGTACACCAACCGATTACTCGCCAACGCCGGCACTTTCACGCCCGGTAAAAGCGTGCCTGCCAGGTTCAGCGGGTCAACCCCGCACACCGCGATCAAACTGCCGTCATGCGGCCGTCGGCGTACTTCGCGTAGTAACGGGATCGCCTCGGGCAGCGCAAACTGCTCCCCCGCCAGACCACTGACAAACCGCCCGCCACGTATTTCGCCCCGTGCCTCCAGTCGGTGAAATGTGCGCAGCAATTCGCGCCAACTTGGCAGCCAATCCGCCTCACGCTCCAGCAAGCGCCAGAACACCACGCCATAGCGCCGCAGCAAGGTCATGGCGATGTGTTCCAGGGTTTCGTTGGGTGTGGGCGCCGGGCGTTTGTTATCCACAACCGGCGCGGCAGGCCCGCGTCGCAACAGGGCCCAGCGACCGGCATCGTCCATGCCGCCCACAAACGCTCCGCGCCCGCGTCGGCTGCTGCGATTCTGGCGTTTGCTGGCCGGGGTAATCAGCGCCCGCAACCCGGCGAAGCTGTCAGCGTTCACAAGCCCCGCACCGACCAATTCCTGCAAGGCGATTTCCAGTTCCGAGCGCAACAGGTGCGCTTCATGAATCAACTCATCGAAAAACAGCGCGCCATGTTGGCTGAGCGCTTCATAGACCTTTTGCGTCTTGGGCGACAACTCGCTGACCGGTGTCTGCTCGGTCAAGCTGACCCATAACCCGATCTGGCCGCGCGGCAACAACACAATGGGTGTGCTGCGCAGTGCCGTGCTGGCGCCTTTGTTGCGAGCGGTCAGGCGTGTCCAGACGAGTTTTCCGCTTCGGCACAGGTCATCCAGCCAGCCCGGCGAATAGTCTTTGATACGTCCGGGCAACATATCGCTGTCCCAGGCTGACGCAGCGGCCGGGTAGCCTTCGAACTGACTGATGATCGCCGGCAATACGGCACTGCCCTGGCCTTGAGTCGCCGCCGACAGGTGCTGCCAGTCGAACAGAAAACGCATGAAGTCCTGCAACGCCACCGGCTCGATTTCCCGACGTAGACGCTTGACCGTGTAGCGGTGAATTCGTGCCAGCAGATGCCGTTCGCACCATTGCTCCACACTGGCGCCGGGTGTGAAGCGACCGCGCAATACATAGCCTTCGCGTTCCAGTTGGGCCAAGGCCTGGGTGACTTGATTCACTGTCAATCCAAGCGGTTCGGCAATGGCATCGAGCGGTAACGGCCCGAAGGCGCTGAGCCGCGCGCGGATCACTTCAAGCATCGCTTCGTCGGGCTCCCAGACTTCATCGAAGCCGGGTAGCGCTTGCAGTGCCGGCAACAACCTGGCCTGTGGATAAATCGATTTGAAACAGGTGAGTCGCTCCAGTGCCAGCCACAATGATTGCCTGGCGTTGATCCGCAAAAGGCTGGCGCGACCGCTGTCGGCCAAGGCGTTCAGCCAATCGAGCCAGTGCGGATTGGCCTGCGCTTCCGCGTCGGTGATGCACGCCAGGCTCATCAATGCCTCGTGCATCTCATCGATGCCGGAAGGTGTCGGCCAAGCCTCATCGCGCACCGCTTGAATCGCCTCGGCATCCAGCGCGCCGAGGTCGTCAGTGGATTGCGGGTCGGTCCAGCGACGGTTGAGCACCGCTTGCGTGCGGCGTTCTTCCAGCGGCGCATCGTCGAGAAAAGTGTAGGGCCGGGCGCTGAGGATTTCGGCCGCCAAAGGGGAGGGCGCCGGCAAGTCACGGCTGATCAGCCGCACATCACCGCGTTCCATGCGCCGCAGCAGCGCCAGCCAGCCGTCACTGTCCATCGCCTCGTGCAGGCAATCGTCGAGGGTTTGCTCCACCAGCGGATGGTCGGGAATTTCGCGCTCGCCGGCGAGGTTTTCCACGCAGGCAATCTGGTCGGGGAAGACGCTGGCAATCAAGTCTTCGCTTTTCATCCGCTGGATCTGCGGCGCGACTTTGCGTCCGCCGCTGTAGCGCGGCAATGCCAGGGCGACGCCGGCATTCCAGCGCCAGCGCACACCGAACAACGGCGCATCGAGCACTGCTTGAATCAGGATGTGCTCGGCGCTGTTGCTGTGCAGGTAGCGCCAGACATCGTCGAGTTCGAAACTGTGGCTGGTGGACAGCGACAGGACAATGGCGTCTTCGCTGGCGGCGGCCTGCAATTCGAAGTTGAAGGTGCGGCAGAAGCGTTTGCGCAGGGCCAGGCCCCAGGCCCGGTTGATGCGGCTGCCGAACGGCGTGTGGATGATCAGTTGTGTACCGCCGGACTCGTCGAAAAACCGCTCCATCAGCAGCGTGTCYTGTGACGGCAGGGCGCCGAGCGTCAGGCGCGCACGGGCGAGGTAATCCACCAGTTGCCCGGCGCTGTCGAGGTTGAGGCCGAGGGTGTCGGTCAGCCAGTCGAGGGCCGGTTGCAGATGGCCCGGTGTGGCGCCGAGCAGGTCGTCGAGGTGCGCCTGCAAGCGAGCGACGGCAAAGGACAGTTCGGCGCTGCGACCGGGCGCTTCACCGAGCCAGAACGGAATGGTCGGCGGTTGCCCCTGAGCGTCTTCGACCCGGACCTTGCCAGTGTCGACCCGCAGGATCCGGTAGGAGGTATTGCCCAGCTGGAACACATCCCCGGCAATGCTTTCCACCGCAAAGTCTTCGTTGACGCTGCCGATGTTCAGCCCTTGGGGCTCCAGCAAGACGCTGTAGTCGGCGTTGTCCGGAATAGTCCCGCCACTGGTCACGGCGGTCAGTTTGGCACCCCGACGACCGCGTAAAGTACGGGTCACGGCGTCGCGATGCAGGTAAGCGCTGCGGATACCCTGACGACCGTTGTAACCCTCGGCAAGCATGTGCAGCAGCGCCTGATAGTGCTTTTCGTCGAGCCCGGCGTAGGGCGAGGCGTTGCGCAACATCTCCAGCAGCGCCTGTTCCGGCCATTCCTGGCAACTGACCTCGGCAATGATTTGCTGGGCGAGCACGTCCAGCGGTGCCTCGGGGATCTGCAACGTATCGAGTTCACCGCGTCGTACACAATCGAGCAGGGCGGCGCATTCGATCAGGTCGTCGCGAGTGGTGGCAAACAAACGGCCCTTGGGCGTACCGCCGACCTGGTGCCCGGAGCGGCCGACCCGTTGCAGAAGCCCTGAAATCGAGCGCGGCGAGGCGATTTGGCACACCAGGTCTACGTCGCCAATGTCGATGCCCAATTCCAGCGAAGCGGTGGCGATCAGCACTTGCAGGTCGCCGCGCTTGAGCCGTTGTTCGGCGTCCAGGCGAAACTCTTTGGCCAGGCTGCCGTGGTGGGCGGCGACGGCGTCCTTGCCCAGGCGTTCGCTCAGGTGCCGGCTCAAGCGTTCGGCAAGTCGCCGGGTGTTGACGAAAATCAGCGTGGTCCGGTGTTCGCGGGCGAGGGCGGCGAGGCGGTCATAGACCAGCTCCCACACATCATTGGCCATGACCGCCGATAGCGGCACCGGTGGCACTTCGATGTCCAGGTCCCGTGGACGGGCGTGGCCGATGTCGACGATCTCGCAAGGGCGGTCACGGCCCACCAGAAAACGCGACACCGCTTCGATGGGTTTTTGCGTGGCTGACAGACCAATGCGCACCAGCGGATCTGCGCACAGCGCCTGCAATCGCTCAAGGCTCAAGGCCAGGTGGCTGCCGCGTTTACTGGCGGCGATGGCGTGAATTTCATCGACAATGACCGTGCGCGTGGTGCCGAGCATTTTTCGGCCGGAATCGGAGCCGAGCAGCACGTAAAGGGATTCTGGCGTGGTCACCAGAATGTGCGGTGCGGTCTTGCGCATGGCCGAGCGATCTTTTTGCGGTGTATCGCCGGTGCGCACGGCGGTGTTGATCTGTAATGGGGGCAGGCCCATCACGCGCAATTGCTCGGTGATCCCGGCGAGCGGGTTTTGCAGGTTGATCTGGATGTCGTTGGACAACGCCTTGAGCGGCGAGACATAGACCACCAGGGTTTCGTCTGGCAGCCCGTCGTCGGTTTCCAGGCCCCGGTGAACCAGGTCGTCGATGACCGCGAGGAAAGCGGTGAGGGTTTTGCCAGATCCGGTGGGCGCGGCGATCAGGGTCGAGCGGCGCTGACGGATCAACGGCCACGCCCGGGCCTGGGCGGCGGTGACCGTCGGGAAGGTGCTGCTGAACCAGGCGCTGACGGCGGGGTGGAAGCCTGCCAGTGCAGCGTCCGTGGGAATGGGCAGATTCATGGGGTAATTTATGCGGGTGGGGTGGTTCAGATGCAAGTACCATTCAAGCCCTTCGCCGAGCCTGAGGGCCTCATCGCGGGCAAGCCCGCTCCCACAGTGGTTTCTGTTGTTCATAAATTTTGTATTCATAGGAGATCCCTGTGGGAGCGGGCTTGCCCGCGAAGGGGCCATCACCGGCGGCACAAATCCCGGGCATCTACACTTTACGGATGACGGTTGCGCACTAAACCCGCAAAATGCAACGATTCCGGCAACTATCAACGGCATTGCCTGCGGGCATTGTCGATAAAGCCATCGTTCCAATCAGACTGGGCCTGCTGACTCTATGCGAATGCGCCTTATGTTACTGGGCGGCGGAAATGCCCTTGGGCAGGCGCTGATTCGCCTCGGTGCGGAGGAAGACATCGGTTTCCTCGCCCCCCGCCCCCCGCAAGACGGCTGGGATGCCGCGAGCCTGACGCAACTGCTCGACGACACCCGTCCGGACGCGTTGATCAACCTCGCCTACTACTTCGACTGGTTTCAGGCAGAGACGGTCAGCGAAATGCGTCTGGCCGGGCAGGAGCGGTCGATCGAGCGTCTGGCCGAACTGTGCCAGCATCACAACATCGTTCTGCTGCAACCCTCGAGCTATCGTGTGTTTGATGGCTCGCGTGCCACCGCCTACAGCGAAAAAGATGAGCCGGTTCCTCTGGGGCTACGCGGTCAGTCACTGTGGCGCATCGAACAAAGCGTTCGCGCAACCTGTCCACAGCACGTACTGCTGCGTTTTGGCTGGTTGCTCGATGACAGCCCTGACGGCACGCTCGGGCGCTTCCTTGCACGAGCGGAAACGCCTGACGAACTGTTGTTGGCCGACGACCGCCGGGGCAACCCGACTCCGGTCGACGATGCAGCCCGGGTGATCATTTCGGTGCTCAAACAACTCGATTGTGCAGCGCCGCTGTGGGGCACCTATCATTACGCCGGGCATGAGGCGACCACGCCGCTGGCGCTGGGGCAGGCCATCCTGACTGAAGCACGCAGCCTGCATCCGTTGGCCATCGAAGCGCCGACGGCCCAGGCTCACGCCGCGCGACCGGATGCCGCCGAAGAGCCACAACACGCGGTGCTGGCCTGCAAGAAAATTTTGCACACGTTCGGGATCAAGCCCCGCGCCTGGCGCGCGGCACTCCCGGGCTTACTGGACAGGTTTTATCGCCATGGCTGACGGCCCTGTTTTTATCACCGGCGGCGCCGGTTTTATCGGTTCGCACCTGACCGATGCCTTGCTCGCCAAAGGGCATTCGGTGCGCATTCTCGATGACTTGTCCACCGGCAAACGCAGCAACCTGCCGATGGATAACCCCAACCTGGAATTGATTGTCGGTGATGTCGCCGATGCGTCGCTCGTGGCTCAGGCGATGGTCGGTTGCAGCGCGGTGGCGCACTTGGCGGCAGTGGCCTCGGTGCAAGCGTCGGTGGATGATCCGGTGAAGACTCATCAGAGCAACTTCGTCGGCTCGCTGAATGTCTGCGAAGCCATGCGCCAGGCAGGCGTCAAACGCGTGCTGTTCGCTTCCAGCGCGGCGGTCTACGGCAACAATGGCGAAGGTGAATCGATCGATGAGGACACCCCCAAGGCGCCCTTGACGCCCTACGCGTCGGACAAGTTGGCGAGTGAGCACTACTTCGATTTCTACCGCCGCCAGCATGCGCTGGAACCGGTGATTTTCCGCTTCTTCAACATTTTCGGCCCGCGTCAGGACCCGTCCTCGCCGTATTCCGGGGTGATCAGTATTTTCAGCGAGCGGGCGCAAAATGGCCTGCCGATCACTGTTTTCGGTGACGGTGAGCAGACGCGTGATTTCGTTTACGTCGAGGATCTGGTGGACCTGCTGGTGCAAGCCATCGAAATGCCGCAGGTTGAAGTCGGCGCGGTGAATGTCGGCTGGAACCAGGCGACCAGTCTCAAGCAAATGCTCGAAGCCCTTGAGACGGTGGTGGGCCAGCTGCCCCCCGTGAGCTTTGGCCCGGCACGTTCCGGTGACATCCGTCATTCGCGAGCGAGTAACCGGCGTTTGCTGGAGCGTTTTGTCGTACCCGGGCAAACACCGATGAGTGTTGGATTGGCCCGGTTGCTGGGACGATAGCCAATAGAAAAGGCGCCTGTTAAGGCGCCTTTTTTGTTGCTGATCGTTCCCACGCAGAGCATGGGAGCGATCGATTCACCACCACGTGAATGTACCTTTAGAACTTGTAGCCCAGGCCTACCATGTAGACGAACGGGTCTACATCCACGTCGACCTTGGCCCGAGTGCCCGGCGCAATCCCGTTGTTTTCCACGGTCGCAGTGGTGTCGATGTCGATGTAGCGCACCTGGGCGTTGAGCAAGATGTTGTCGGTGATCATGTAATCGGCGCCGACCTGGAACGCCATGCCCCAGGAGTTATCCGCTTCGAAGTTGCTGAAGCCCTTGGCCTGCGCTTCGCTGCCGACGTGTTCGTCGTAGATCACGGTGTAGTTGATACCGGCGCCGAGATACGGCTGGAAAGCGGACTTCGGGTCCAGCGGGTAGTACACGACGCTCAAGGTCGGTGGCAGGTGTTTCAGAGTGCCGAGTTTACCGTTGGCCGCTGAGCCCAGGGCAGTGCCTTTGAGTTTCACGTCATGCTCGAACGGAGTGGCAGCCAACAGCTCGATCCCCCAGTGGCTGTCCAGCATGTAGGCAAAGTTCAGGCCCAGTTGCGTGTCGCTGTCCATGGTGGCCTTGCCACCCAGGTTGGTACCGGCCAACGGGCCCTGGTCGACCTTGACGCTGGAGCTGTCGGCTTTAGGGTTGACGGTGATTGCACCGGCACGAATCAGGATATCGCCTGCCTCGAAGGCGTGGGCGAGCGGGGCGGCGAGCGCGAGGGTAATCAGCGAGGCACTGAGCAAAGACTTGTGCATGGGAGGCTCCAAAGGACGTTAAAAATTTTTGATGTCCAATGGTACAAAGCTGCCTGATACGGTCTTTTGATTCAGCTCAATGAAACTGTGATGACCGGGTTTTGTGGTGAATTTGATAGCCCCATCGCGGTCAAGTCGAATCGTCGCACCCTTGTGAGTGACTCAGAATTACCGGATTCATTCGGGCAATTCATACACATAAATCTTGTCCGCTTCCATCTGATACCCGGCATCCGCCAGCTCACTGGTCGACGCCTTGACCTGCATCGCGCCCTCGATCCAGTACGGCTGATACAGCTCATCAAGCTTCACGCCGACTTCGCTTTTTACATGCACGATCTGGTTTGACGGTGGTGGCGGCACATGGATGCAGGCGCCGAAATACGGCACCAGCAAAAACTCGGTGGTACGCCCGTCTTCACCGACTTCCAGCGGCACGATGTAGCCCGGCAGGCGAATGTTCTGGCCATCAAGGCTGCTCACCACCGGCGCATTGGGCATGTCCTGCTTGGCGGCGGGCGCTGACTCGGCAGACAGCGTGCTGCTCATCTGCGACAAGTCGTGCAGCGGCGTCATGTTCGGCACTTCCGGCGCGGCGTCCGGCGGGATCATTTCCGACCAGGTCAGGTCTTTCGGCTCGGCCGCCCACAGGGGCAGGGCGACCAGCATCAGCAGCGCAAGCAAGGCGCGGGGCATGTTCAACGTCCTCATAGTCGGATCGACAGGCCATCGGCCAACGATTGGCGATACGCGCGCCAGGCCGGCACGCTGCCCATCAACAAAGCGGCGATCAGGATGCCACCGAGCAGCGTCCATTCATACTCGCTCGGCCACGCCAGCGGCAGGTACAAACCGTAATTGGCTTGCACGTAACCCTGGGCGGCGGCGATGCACACATACAGCAGCGCCACGCCGGCAATCACCCCGGACAGCGCCAAGGCAAAGGCCTCAAGCACCAGCAAGGTCGCGATGTGCCAGGGCCGGGCGCCGACTGAGCGCAGAATCGCCATCTCGCGGCGACGTTCATTCAGGCTGGTGAGAATCGCCGTGAGCATGCCGATCAACCCGGTCAGCACCACGAACAGTGAAACCACGAACAAGGCTTTTTCCGCCGTGCTCATCAAACTCCACAGCTCTTGAAGCGCCACGCCGGGCAGGATCGCCAGCATCGGTTCACCACGGAATTCGTTGATTTCACGTTGCAACGCAAAGGTCGAAATCTTGCTGTTGAGGCCGAGCATGAACGCGGTGATCGCTTGCGGCGTGAGGTCCATGTTGCGTGCCTGATCGGCACTGATTCGGCCTTTTCCTTGTGCCGGCACGCCGTTGTGCCAGTCGACATGGATCGCCTCCATGCCGCCAAGGCTGATGTGCAACGTGCGGTCCACGGGCGTGCCGGTGCGTTTGAGGATGCCGACCACGGTGAACGGTTTGTCGTCGTGCTTGACCAGGCTGATCACCGCCACGCCGTGGGCCAACACCAGTTTGTCGCCGAGTTTGTAGTGCAGCGCATCCGCGACTTCGGCGCCGAGTACTACTTCAAACGGGTCGGTGGCGAAAGCGCGGCCGTCGGCCAGTTCCAGGTGTTGCTGATGGCCGTACTGGTAATGCTCGAAGTACGCCTCGGTGGTGCCCATCACCCGGTAGCCGCGATGGGAGTCGCCGAGGGACATTGGAATCGCCCACTTCACTTTCGGGTTGTTGGCGAAGTGTTCGAAGCTGTCCCAGCGAATATTGTTGGTGGCATTGCCGATGCGAAACACCGAGTAGAGCAACAGGTTCACCGAACCGGAGCGTGCGCCGACGATCAGGTCGGTGCCGCTGATGGTGCTGGCAAAACTGGCTTTGGCTTCGGTGCGCACGCGCTCCACGGCCAACAGCAGGCACACCGACAGGGCGATGGCGAACGCGGTGAGTATCGCGGTGAAGCGCCGGTTAGCCAGACTGGCCATGGCAAGACGAAACAAATACATCTCAGACCTCTGCAGGCGTGGCGGCGCGATTGAGTTCGGCCAGCGACAGGTTGCGATCAAACAGCGGTGCCAGGCTCTGGTCGTGGCTGACAAACAACAGGCTAGAGCCGGCTTCACGGCATTCGGCGAACAACAGGCGAATGAAGTTTTCCCGAGCGTCGTAGTCCAGGGCTGATGTCGGTTCGTCGGCGATGACCAGTTCCGGCTGGCCGATCAGCGCTCGCGCGGCGGCCACTCGTTGCTGTTGGCCGATGGACAGCGAATCGGCGCGTCGGCTGAGGATGCTTTCGTCCTTCAAACCCAAATGGGCGAGCAGGGTGGCCGCCGCCTGATCGACACTGCCGTGGCGCTGTTTCGCCCGTTCGGCGCGCAACCTGGAGAAGTGGCAGGGCAGTTCGACGTTTTCGCGAACCGACAGGAAGGGCAGCAAATTGAATTGCTGAAAGATGTACCCGGTGTGATCGACGCGGAAACGGTCGCGTGCGCCGGCACCCAGTTCGGTCAATTCCTGTCCGAGCAGCCGAATGCTCCCGCGATCAGGTTTCTGCACGCCGCCGAGCAGGCCGAGCAGGGTGGTTTTACCACTGCCGCTGGGGCCTTTGAGGAACAGGGTTTCGCCAGGCTCCAGGCGAAACGCCGGGATGTCCAGCAACGGCGGGTGACCGGGCCAGCTGAAGCCCAGGTCGGACAGTTCGATGAGTGCTTGGGTCATAGCGCCGATTTCATGGGTGTTGATGACCTGTAGGAGCATGGCTTGCCCGCGATGAACGATGACGCGGTCTAATCGAAACCTGYGACGTCTTTATCGCGGGCAAGCCTTGCTCCTACAGGATCGGGGTGGATTCAGAATTTCAGGGGCGCCGTCTTCGCAGTCACTTCGACGCCTTGCTGGCCGCTCGGGCTGATCAGTTGTACCTGAATTTTCTGGGTCGCCGGGAACGTGTTGAAAATAGTTGCCAGGTCGAGGTTCTTCAGTGCACCCGGAGCTGCGCAGGTGAATTGGTAATGAGCGTGGATCTCGCTGTGGTCGTGATGATGTTCATGACCGTCCTTGTCCGTTTCATCTTCGTCGTGATCATCATCGGTGTCAGGTTTGTCGCCGAACAACGGGCTTTCCAGTTCCTGCATGGCGACTACGCAACCGGCGGCTTTCGGCAGATTGAACAGCGCCAGCGGTTTCTCCAACTGTGCCCGGGCCGCAGCGACCTTGGCTTTATCGGCGTCGGTGGTGGCCGCGTGTTCGAAGCCCACCAGGTTCATCGCCGGGCTTTCCAGTTCAAGCTCCAGGGTCTGGCCGTCCAGCGCCGCGTTCAAGCGCGCGACACCATGTTCGTGAGCGCCAAGGCTGCCGTGCTCGTGATCATGCTCCTCGGCGGCGTGGGCGGCGGCCAATGGCAACAAGGCAAACGGCAAAGCGAGCAGCAGACGTTGCATGGTGGGTCTCCGGCAGTAAGATGAATAATTTGTTATGTAATCTTATAACGTAAGCGTGGAGAGTTTGACCGCCTGCTTGGCGTTGCACAAGTCCCATGGGAGCATGCAAGTCAGAAATGTGCAGGAGCAGACTCATGTTGCGAATACGCGGAAGCATCGGCGACTGGCCGGTGGATTTGACGCTGGAGATGGATGACGGTGATTGGGCGCGGCTCGGTGCGCAGTTGCAGGTGAGCAAGCCCGAGGCTAGCGCGGCTGCGGCCAAACCACTGAATCAGGATGATGCGCTGTGGCAGATCGCCAAGGACTTGTTGCGCAAGGCCGGACAAATGAGCGGGCCGGATTTGCTCGAGCAACTGGAAGGGCTGACCGGTAGTGCGGCGTCGGGCAAACGCCTGTTGGTGCGCTTGCGCCATAGTGCCGATGTGAAGGTGTCGAGCGGCGGGGATACGCCGCTCTACAGCTGGCAAGCGCCAGGTAGGAGCTGAGCTTGCTCGCGATGGCGATCTTTAGGACGCCATCGCCGGCAAGCCGTGCTCCTACAAGGTGACTTAATACAGCGCGGCAAACAGTTTGCGACGGTACGTAGTCACCAGCGGGTGGTCATTGCCCAGCAGTTCGAACACTTGCAGCAAGGTCTTGTGCGGCAAGCCTTCGCTGTAGCTGCGATTGCGGATGAACAGCTTGAGCAACGCATCCAGGGCCGCTTCGTACTGCTGGCGAGCCAATTGCTGAACCGCCAGCTGATACACGGCTTCATCATCCAGCGGGTTTTTCGCCAGCCGTGCTTTCAGGTCCGCCGCATCCGGCAGGTCCTTGGCCTGGCCGAGAAACTGGATCTGCGCCTTGGCGCCGGCCAGGGCCGCTTTATGTTCATCGCTCTTGACCGCGTCGAGCACGGTTTGCGCTTCACCCAACTCGCCACGCTCGGTGAGGCAGCGGGCGTAGAGGATCAGTGCTTTGGCATTGGTGTTGTCTTCGCCCAGCAGCACTTTGAGCACGGCTTCGGCGTCGGCGAAACGACTGTCATCGAACAAGGCCTGAGCCTGCTCGAACGGGTCGGAGGCGGCCGGAGGCGGCATTTGTACGTGAGGCTCAAGCATCGTGCGCACGGCGGATTCCGGTTGCGCACCGGCAAAACCGTCAACCGGTTGGCCATCCTTGAACAGCACCACGGTCGGCAGGCTGCGAATACCGAAACGGGCAACGATGTCTTGTTCCAGGTCGCAGTTGACTTTGGCCAGCAGCAACTCGCCCTGATAGCTTTCGGCGATGGTCTGCAGCATCGGCATCAGCACTTTGCAGGGCGCACACCATTCGGCCCAGAAATCCACCAGCACCGGTTTGTGGAAGGAGTTCTCGATCACCGACTGGTCGAAATCGGCAGTCGTGGCGTCGAAGATGTACGGCGTTTCCTGACTCATGGGGGATCTCGTAAAAGCGTGAATGTGGCAACTATAAGGCTAGGTACGCCGCGCGTGGTAGAGGCTCACATGCCGAAACTCTTCGGGTTCGGCCAGATCCGGCAGGGTCATCGCTTCCAGCATCTCGATGCGTTGATACAACGGGTGACGGAAATCCCTGACACGCGAGTCGGCCACCAGCGCCTCATTGCCGCGCGTTAAAAACTCATCGAGCAAGGGCAAATTCGCCCGGTCGTACAGCACGTCCGCTACCAGAATCAGATCGAACCGGTCGGCCTCGGCGAAAAAATCTGCCGAATAGTTGAGCTGTACGTCATTGAGTTCGGCATTCGCCCGGCACGCGGCAATGGCCAGCGGATCGAGATCACAGGCCACGACTTCGAGGGCGCCGGCTTTCACCGCGGCAATTCCCGCGATACCCGAACCCGCGCCGAAGTCCAGTACCCGCTTGCCTTTGACCCACTCGGGGAATTCGACGAGATAGCGCGCCACCGCCAGGCCGCTGGCCCAGCAGAAACTCCAGTACGGCGGCTCATGCAGAATCCGTCGGGTTTCTTCAGGGCTGAACGCACGGTCCATGTTGTCGCCGTCGATTAGCCAGAGCTTCAGGTCGGTATCGGGCAATGCAACAGGGACAAGCTGCGCATCACCCAGCAGTTCACCCAAGGCCTGTTGCAGGTCGAGCGGTGCAATCATGGTGCTTTGACAAATTGCAGCTGACCCAGTGCCTGTGTCGTTGGCTGCGAAATGACCTGCGACGGCAGATGCAAAATCAGCTGGCCGGACTGGCTGGCGCGGCCGCGCAGTTCAACGCGAGCACCGCTCGGGAAGGAGTCCGGGTTGAAGCGTAGATGAAACGGCAACACTTGATTGGTGCCGATCAGGCTGGAACTGGCGAGCAATTGCTGCGGGCGATCTTTCTCGTCGATCACCAGCAACGCCAGTTCGACTTCGGCGCCGGCCGGCACGCCTTGCAGGGTGCCGCTCAACTCACGTTGATACGCCGGCAGCGGTCCGAGGTTGGCCGACTCCTGCGCTTTTTTCTGCGCAGCTTGCGGTGCCGGGCCGGGTGTTGGTGGCTGGGGCTTGGGCGCATCGCTGCCGCAGGCCACCAGCAGGCTGAAAAGACTGAGCAAAACGAGCGGTCTTAAGGACATTTATGGCTCCAGCAAGATGAAATCCACGGATCAAGCGCTATAGCCGACTGTATACCGCAAACCCTATGGCTTGTCTTGCCACCGGGATGCGCTACCATGGCCCTCCCTTTTTTTGTTGCCTGCCACCATGCACTGTCCCTTCTGCGGTGCCAACGACACCAAGGTCATCGACTCGCGTCTGGTCGCCGAGGGCGAACAGGTGCGCCGCCGGCGTGAATGCCTGGCCTGCGGCGAGCGTTTCACGACGTTTGAGACCGCCGAACTGGTGTTGCCGCGCCTGATCAAAACCGACGGCAGTCGCCAGCCGTTCGACGAAGAAAAACTGCGTGCCGGCATGCAGCGAGCGCTGGAGAAGCGCCCGGTGAGTGTCGAGCGCCTCGAATCGTCGCTGGTGCACATCAAACACAAACTGCGCGCCACTGGCGAACGCGAGGTCAAATCCCTCGTGGTCGGTGAGCTGGTGATGGCCGAGCTGCAAAAGCTCGACGAAGTCGCCTATATCCGCTTCGCTTCGGTGTATCGCCGCTTCCAGGACCTCAACGAGTTCCGCGAAGAGATCGATCGCCTGGCCCGTGAGCCGGTGAAAGAATGAGCACACCCGCCGAACTCGCCATCCTCGACGCCCATTACATGGCCCGCGCGCTGGAACTGGCGCGCAAAGGTCATTACACGACGCATCCCAACCCGCGGGTCGGCTGTGTGATTGTGCGTGACGGGCAGATTGTCGGTGAAGGCTGGCATGAGCGCGCCGGTGAGCCTCACGCCGAAGTCCACGCCTTGCGCGCCGCCGGTGAATTGGCCCGGGGCGCCACGGCCTACGTGACACTTGAGCCTTGCAGCCATCACGGCCGCACGCCGCCCTGCGCCGATGCGCTGGTGACTGCCGGGGTTGCCCGTGTGGTCGCGGCGATGCAGGACCCGAACCCGGACGTCGCCGGTCGCGGTCTGCAACGTCTGGCCCAAGCCGGTATCGCCGCCGAAAGCGGCGTGCTGGAAGGCGAAGCGCGCAAGCTCAACGAAGGCTTCCTTAAGCGCATGGAACACGGCTTGCCGTTCGTGCGGGTCAAGTTGGCCATGAGCCTGGACGGTCGCACGGCGATGGAAAGCGGCGAGAGCCAGTGGATCACCGGCCCCGCCGCGCGTTCGGCGGTGCAGCGGCTGCGTGCCCAGGCCAGCGTGGTGCTGACCGGCGCCGACACGGTACTGGCGGACAACGCCCGTCTGACCGTGCGCGCTGACGAGTTGGGCCTGGATGCGCAGCAAACCGCGTTGGCCATGAGCCGTCCGCCGCTGCGCGTATTGATCGATGGTCGCCTGCGGGTGCCGCTGGATGCGCCGTTCTTCAAGGCCGGCCCGGCGCTGGTCGCCACCTGCGTGGCAGTGGAAGAACAGTACGCCAACGGCCCGGAATGCCTGATCGTGCCCGGCTACGATGGTCAGGTCGATCTGCGGCAATTGCTGGTCGAGCTCGCCGCCCGTGGCGTCAATGAGGTGTTGGTCGAAGCCGGCCCGCGCCTGGCGGGCGCATTCGCTCAGCAAGGCCTGGTGGATGAGTTCCAGATTTTCATCGCCGGCAAGTTTCTGGGTTCTTCGGCGCGACCGCTGCTCGACTGGCCGCTCGCGCAAATGAAGGATGCGCCCGAGCTTAAAATCACCGAAATTCGCGCGGTTGGCGATGACTGGCGGGTCACAGCCATTCCTTCGCCAGCCGCGAGCGTATAATTCCTGGCCGCAGCCTAGCGACGGCTTTGTTCTCGAGGAGGACTCCATGTTTACCGGCATTATCGAATCCATCGGCAGTATTCGTGCATTGACCCCAAAAGGCGGAGATGTGCGGGTCCACGTAGAAACCGGCAAGCTCGACCTGAGCGACGTCAAGCTGGGTGACAGCATCGCGGTCAACGGCGTGTGCCTGACGGCGGTTGAACTGCCGGGCAACGGCTTTGCCGCCGACGTCAGCCGCGAAACCCTCGACTGCACCGCCATGAACGACC
Organism: Pseudomonas sp. P1_F1_2; assembly: GCF_056405815.1. NCBI lineage: Bacteria > Pseudomonadati > Pseudomonadota > Gammaproteobacteria > Pseudomonadales > Pseudomonadaceae > Pseudomonas > Pseudomonas sp. P1_F1_2. The sequence goes on from NZ_JBFUBK010000089.1 coordinate 22,404, forward strand.
TTAAAAGCGGCAGCCCGGTGAACCTGGAAAAAGCCCTGACCCCGACCACTCGCCTCGGCGGGCATCTGGTCAGCGGTCACGTCGATGGCGTGGGTGAAGTGGTTGCCCGCACCGAAAACGCGCGTGCCGTGGAATTCCGCATCCGTGCGCCGAAAGAACTGGCCAAGTACATCGCCCATAAAGGCTCGATCACCGTCGACGGCACCAGCCTGACCGTGAACGCGGTCGATGGCGCCGAATTTATGCTGACGATCATCCCGCATACCCTGAGCGAAACCATCATGGCGTCGTACCAGCCAGGTCGCCGGGTGAATCTGGAAGTCGACTTGCTGGCCCGTTACCTGGAGCGCCTGCTGTTGGGCGACAAGGCCGCCGAGCCGAGCTCTTCGCAAAAGCCTGGCAGCACCATTACCGAAAGCTTTCTGGCCGCCAACGGCTACCTCAAATCCTGACTCAAGGGGGTGCCTTGTGGCGCTCAATAGCATCGAAGAACTGGTTGAAGACATCCGCCAAGGCAAGATGGTCATCCTCATGGATGACGAAGACCGCGAGAACGAAGGCGACCTGATCATGGCCGCCGAGTGCTGCAAGCCCGAGCACATCAATTTCATGGCCAAGCACGCCCGTGGCTTGATCTGCATGCCGATGAGCCGCGAGCGTTGCGAGCTGCTGAAGCTGCCGCTGATGGCGCCACGCAATGGTTCCGGTTTCGGCACCAAGTTCACCGTCTCCATCGAAGCCGCCGAAGGCGTGACCACCGGCATCTCCGCTGCCGATCGTGCGCGCACCGTGCAAGCCGCTGCCGCCAAAGACGCCAAGGCTGAAGACATCGTCAGCCCGGGTCACATCTTCCCGCTGATGGCCCAGGCCGGCGGCACCCTCGCTCGCGCAGGCCACACTGAAGCGGCCTGTGACCTGGCGCGCATGGCCGGTTTCGAGCCGAGCGGCGTGATCTGCGAAGTGATGAACGACGACGGCACCATGTCCCGTCGTGCTGAACTGGAAGCGTTCGCCGCTGAACACGACATCAAGATCGGCACCATCGCCGACCTGATCCACTACCGGATGATCCACGAACGTACCGTTCAGCGGATTGCCGAGCAGCCACTGGACAGCGAACTGGGCCAATTCAACCTGGTGACCTATCGTGATTCCGTGGAAGGCGACGTGCACATGGCACTGACCCTGGGCACTGTCTGCGCCGAAGAACCAACGCTGGTTCGGGTGCACAACATGGACCCCCTGCGCGACCTGTTGATGGTCAAGCAGCCGGGCCGCTGGAGCCTGCGCGCCGCCATGGCCGCGGTTGCCGAGGCTGGCAGCGGCGTGGTGCTGTTGCTCGGTCACCCGCTGGATGGCGACGTGTTGCTGGCGCACATCCGCGAAACCGCTGACCAGGCGGCGGTGAAAAAACCGACCACCTACAGCATCGTCGGTGCCGGTTCGCAGATCCTTCGGGACCTGGGCGTGCGCAAAATGCGTCTGATGAGTGCGCCAATGAAATTTAATGCGATATCCGGTTTCGATCTGGAAGTTGTAGAATACGTGCCCTCCGAATAATGACCGGTTATTTCCAGTCCTTGATTCGCGGTTAACACATCACTGAGGGACGCGTAGAAAACGCGTCCCGGCTCTTTAAGAGATCTAACGAATGACCCTGAAGACCATCGAAGGTACCTTCATCGCCCCTAAAGGCCGCTACGCTTTGGTAGTGGGCCGTTTCAACAGCTTCGTCGTTGAAAGTCTGGTCAGCGGTGCAGTGGATGCCCTGGTTCGCCACGGCGTAAGCGAAAGCGACATCACCATCATCCGCGCTCCTGGCGCCTTCGAAATTCCGCTGGTTGCGCAGAAAGTCGCTCAGAAGGGCGAATACGCGGCAATCATCGCCCTGGGCGCGGTCATTCGTGGCGGTACTCCGCACTTCGAATACGTGGCGGGCGAATGCACCAAGGGCCTGGCCCAGGTGTCCATGGAATTTGGCGTTCCAGTCGCGTTCGGCGTGCTGACCGTTGATTCCATCGAACAAGCCATCGAACGTTCCGGCACCAAAGCCGGTAACAAAGGTGCCGAAGCTGCCCTGTCCGCTCTGGAAATGGTCAGCCTGCTGGCGCAGTTGGAGGCCAAGTGATTAGCGACGAAAGCGATCGTTTCAACCCGCGCGATCCAAAGCCTGCGGATGCCGGCAAGCCATCGAAAAGCGTCAAGCGTCGCGAAGCCCGTCAGCTCGCAACTCAGGCGCTGTACCAATGGCACATGGCCAAGCAGTCGTTGAACGAGATCGAAGCGCAGTTTCGGGTCGATAACGATTTCAGTGATGTCGACGGTGCCTACTTCCGTGAAATCCTCCACGGGGTTCCGGCACAGAAGGACAAGATCGATGCGGCGCTCAAGCCTTGCCTCGACCTGACCATCGAAGAACTGGACCCGGTTGAACTGGCGGTATTGCGCCTGTCCACCTGGGAACTGCTCGAGCGCGTCGACGTGCCRTACCGCGTTGTGATCAACGAAGGTATCGAACTGGCAAAAGTCTTCGGTTCCACCGACGGCCACAAGTTCGTCAACGGTGTACTCGACAAGCTGGCCCCACGTCTGCGTGAAGCTGAAGTCAAGGCGTTCAAGCGCTAATTAGCGCTTGGGTCTGCGATGGGCGAGTTTGAGCTGATCCGCAATTTCTTCGCCGCCGCGCCTTGTGCGCAGGGCGGCGAAGGCGTTGCCCTTGGAATCGGCGATGACTGCGCCTTGCTGGCTGTTCCCCCCGGGGAGCAGTTGGCGATTTCTACCGATACGCTGGTGGCCGGTGTACATTTCGCCGACCCTTGCGATCCGTTTCTGCTCGGTCAGCGCTCGCTGGCCGTAGCGGTCAGCGATCTGGCCGCCATGGGCGCCACACCCGTTGCCTTTACCCTTGCCCTGACCTTGCCGACGGTGACCGCCGATTGGCTGCAAGCCTATGCCCGTGGTTTGAACCTGATGGCGCAAGGCTGCGGCGTGGCGCTGGTGGGCGGCGATACCACCCGTGGGCCGCTGAGCCTGACCATGACCGTGTTTGGCCGTGTGCCGGTCGGTCAGGCGCTGACCCGCAGTGGCGCGAAGCCGGGCGATTTGTTGTGCGTCGGTGGCGAGTTGGGCAATGCGGCCGGGGCACTTCCACTGGTGCTTGGCCAGCGGATGACCGAGACGGCCATTGCCGAGCCATTGCTGGCGCACTACTGGGCGCCACAACCGCAACTCGCGTTGGGCCAGGCGTTGCGTGGCAAGGCGACATCGGCGCTCGATATCTCCGACGGCTTGCTCGCCGATTGCGGGCATATTGCGCTCGCCTCGCAGGTCGGCATTCAGGTCGAGCGTAGTAAGTTGCCTTTGTCGAAGGCATTGGTCGCCTTCCTCGGCCAGTCCGATGCTGAAATGGCTGCCCTGAGTGGCGGCGACGATTACGTGCTGGCCTTTACCCTGCCGTCCGTCGAATTGCCTGCCTTGCTGACCGATGGCTGGCCAATCCATGTGATCGGGCGCGTTGTGTCGGGGCAGGGCGTGCAACTGCTGGACGCCGCAGGACAAGACATCACCCCGCAAACCCGGGGCTATCAACATTTTCGGGAGACACCGTGACAGATCATCCCAAACAGGTCCCGGCGGAGTTCGTACCGCCATCGGTCTGGCGCAATCCCTGGCACTTCCTGGCGTTCGGCTTCGGCTCGGGCACCCTGCCAAAAGCACCGGGCACCTGGGGTTCGTTGGTTGCGCTACCTTTTATTCCGTTGTGGCAGATGCTGCCCGATTGGGGTTACTGGCTGATGCTCGGCATCACCATGCTGTTCGGCTTCTGGCTGTGCGGCAAAGTAGCCGACGATTTGCGAGTGCACGACCACGAGGGCATCGTCTGGGACGAAATGGTCGGGATGTGGATCACCCTGTGGCTGGTGCCGGAAGGTTGGTACTGGTTGCTGGCGGGTTTCCTGATGTTTCGCTTCTTCGACATTCTCAAGCCCTGGCCGATTCGCTGGATCGACCGGCATGTGCATGGCGGCGTCGGGATCATGCTCGACGACGTGTTGGCAGGCGTATTTGCCTGGTTGGCGATGCAAGGGCTGGTACGGATGTTCGCCTGATGGGCGAAGAGAGGGTTCAGGATGGCTCTGCGCGGGTTGGTGGTGATGTTTTTCGCCCTGTTTTGCTCGCTTGCACAGGCGGGGGACGAGCCGCCGACCGTGATTCATCTGGCCAGCGAAGAATGGGAAGACTACACCGCTGCTGACGGGCATGGCCTTGGCTGGGACGTGTTGCGGGCTATCTTCGAGCCGGCCGGGGTCAAGCTGGACATCCGCATTGAACCTTATACCCGCGCCGTGGGCCTGACCCAGCGCGGTGACGTGGATGCCTGTGTCGGCGCGTATCACAATGACGTCAGCGACCTGCTATATCCGCGCTGGAATTACGATACCGATCACATCTATGCCCTGGGCCTGGCCAGTCATCCGGTGCCGACCCCGCAGACCCTCGGCAACTATCGACTGGCCTGGGTCCGCGGTTACGAGTACCAGAATTACCTGCCCAACGTGCGTCGCTATAACGAGGTCATTCGGCGCACCGGCATTTTGTCGATGCTGATTCACGACCGCGCCGACTTTTACATCGATGCGCTGACCGAGATCGATTACGTCCTCAAGCGGGCCAAAGATCCCTCCCTGTTCCGTCGCACGCCTATCGCAGAATTGCCGCTTTACCTGTGCTTCGCCAATACGCCCAGGGCTCGTACGTTGATGGAGTTGTTTGACCAGCGCATGGATACGCTGGTGAAAAGCGGTCAGTTGAAGCCGATCTTCGAGCGCTGGAAACAGCCTTACCCCTTTGACGCGAACTGAACACATGTAGCCGCTGGCGAAGCCTGCGTTCGGCGGCGCAGCCGTCGTACGACGGCTGCGCCGCCGAACGCAGGCTTCGCCAGCTGCTACAGGGGATCTGCACGCCGGGCGTCAGGCGTCTGAGATCTAACATTTTGATCGTTATGTCCCATAATTCAGCCTAAGCGTCTGTAGGAACCTGCTGTTACAATGCCGCGTCTGCGAATCTCCAGTAATTATGATCAGGAGCACACCGGTGCCTGTCGTTTTTGTCGCCGCTTCCAAGCTGCCAACGCCTTTTGCGCAATTCACCATGCATGGCTTTCTCGATGAAGCCACTGGCCGCGAGCATGTCGTGCTGAGCCTGGGTGATTTCGCCGACGGTGCCCCGGTACTCGGCCGGCTGCACTCCGAATGCCTGACGGGCGATGCCTTGTTCAGCCAGCGTTGCGACTGCGGTTCGCAACTTGAAGCCGCCTTGCAGGCCATCGCCCGTGAAGGCCGTGGCGTATTGCTGTATTTGCGCCAGGAAGGCCGTGGCATTGGCCTGCTGAACAAGATTCGCGCCTATGAGTTGCAGGACGGCGGTGCCGACACCGTTGAAGCCAACGAGCGTCTGGGCTTTGCTGCCGACCAGCGCGACTACGCCATGTGCCTGCCGATGCTTGAGCACCTGGGGGTGAAGTCCGTGCGCCTGATGACCAACAACCCACGCAAGGTCAAAGCCTTGACCGACATGGGCATCGTGGTTGCCGAGCGCGTGCCGCTGCACACCGGTCATAACCCGCACAACAAACTTTACCTGGCCACCAAGGCCAGCAAGCTCGACCACATGATGGGCAACGAGCATCAGGGCGAGGCGGATCGGGCGTGACCCGCGGTCAGGTTCGGCGTCGACTGTCGTTCAATTGGTGGCAATACCTGGCGTTGGCCTTGTTGCCGCTGTTCGTGATCAACGGTGTGTTTGGCCAGGGCGAGGCCATCCTGCCGGTGCTGGCGATGCCATTGTTCATCGCCGGTGTCGCCTCGATGTTTGTCAGCCTGAAGTTTTTCGGTGGCTACAAGCACGCGCTGATCGCCACTCAAAAAGCCCTCGACACCCCTGAAGAGCCCGCTGCCTGGATCGCCCTGGCCGCCAAGCGGCGTACCGCGTTCCTGGCGGCTGCATTGCCCGCCTGGATTGGCGCGCTGGCGGTATTCGTCGGCCTCGAAGCCGTGCCATTGGTGTTGCTGGCACTGTCGACCACGGTGTTGTTCTACCTCTACCGTATTCCGCGTCAACTCGGCTGATGTTGCGCTATTGGCTGGCGGTTTTGCTGCTGGCCGTCAGCGGTTCGGCGGCTGCCGTCGAACGAGTCGTCAGTCTGGCGCCGTCCCTCTCTGAAATCGTTGTCGAACTGGGATCAGCCGACCTGCTGGTCGGTGTCCTGGATGCCGGTGAGCGTCCCGCTGAACTCAAAGACCTGCCTTCGGTGGGCCGCTACGGTCAGTTGGATATGGAGCGCTTGCTCAGTCTCAAACCCGATTTGCTGTTGCTCTGGCCGGGCAGCGTTGGCCCGGCCCAGCGCGAGCAGCTCAAGCGATTGAACATCCCCACCTACGTCGCCGAACCGCATTCGCTGGAACAACTGACGGCGCAGATTGAAGCCATTGCCATGCAACTGGGCCGCCCGGAACGTGGACGTTCATTGGCTACCGATTTGCACCAGCGGCTGGAAACATTGCGTCTGCGCTATCGGCGAGACACGCCATTGCGGGTGTTCTATCAGGTGTGGGACCGGCCGTTGTACACCGTTGGTGGCGGTCAGATTATCAGCGATGCGTTGGCGGTCTGCGGCGCCCGCAACGTGTTTGCCGACCTGACATTGCCGGCACCGCAGGTCAGTGTCGAAGCGGTGTTGCAGCGTGATCCCGAGGTGATTCTGGCCAGTGATCAGGCGCAGTTGGACGCGTGGAAGGCGTGGTCGCAGGTCGCGGCGGTGAAGCAGGGGCAATTGTTGCTGGTAACGGACAAAGGCCTGGAGCGGCCGAGTGGACAAATGATCGAAGCGACGGCCAAGCTGTGCCAGTTGATCGTACCATCACGCTGATCGTTCCCGCGTTCTGCGTTGATCGTTCCCACGCTCTGCGTGGGAATGCCGCCACGGGATGTATTCCCACGCGGAGCGTGGGAACGATCAGGTGATCAAGTTAAATTGTCGGTGTCCAGGTCACCCCGAACATCAATGCCCGACCTTCTTCGCGGTACCCATACTGATTGCTGTCGTGGCTGTACAAGGCCCGGCTGTAGCCTTTGTCCAGCAGGTTATCGACCTTCAGCTCAAGCTTGATCTCACGATCGAGTTCCCAACTGCTGCGCAATCCGAGCAACGCATACCCACCCAACGGCTGCTCATTGTTCAAGTCGTCGTAGCTGCTGCTGACGGCTTGCCAACTGGCACCGAGACCGAGGCGATCAAACTGTCGATCCAGGTCCAGACTCAACGTCCGTCGTGCCCGGCGAGCCAAGGTGTGGCCGGTGTCGCGATCGCGAGGGTCGATGATTGCGACGCCAAGGTTGCTCTGCCAGCCGAACAACTCCTGTTTCAACGCAGCTTCAAACCCGTTGATCCGTGCTGAAGCGACGTTCTCTGGCCGAGAGTTGCTGCCGAAAATAATCGCGTCTTCGAGGTCCGTGCGGTATAGCGACGCTTCCAGTCGACTGGTTTCAGTCAACTGGCTGCGCCATTGCAGTTCATAGCTTTTCGACGTTTCAGGTTTCAGGTCCGGGTTGCTGAAATCCGGGTAGTACAAGTCATTGAACGTCGGCGCACGAAAGCCTTCGCTGTAGCTCAGCAGTACGTCGTTGTCCGGGTTCAGCGGCAAAGTGAAGGTGCCGCTCCAGCTGTTCTGACTCCCAAACTGCTGGTTCTCGTCGTGGCGCAGGCCCAGCTCAGTGGAAAAACTGTCCGCACGGTAGTGATGCTGGAAAAATGCCGCGCGGTTCCAGCGACTGTCTTCATCGAAGGCCGTGCTGCTGTTGACCCTGTCTTCGTACCAGTCGCCGCCCAGGAGCAGGTTGTTACGGTCGTTGAGCGTCAGGTCGTTCTGCCAGTTCACCGAGTCGCGGTAGGTGTTGAATACGCTGCGTTCATCGCTGAGCTTGTCTGAGGTTTTCTCGCGGTTTTCGCTATGGCCGAATTCGAGGCGGGTTTTCCAGGCGTCGTTGACCCGTGCATCGACGTAACTGCTGACGCTGCTCACGGCGAAATCGCTGGAAGGCTGCTGCTGGACCGACTCGAAAGTGGTGGTGTCGAAGCGGCCAAACGGGTTGTCGAACTCGCTTTTGCCCCGGTTATCCAAGACGTTGGCGCCGATTTCGAGATCGTCGGTGAGCGCGTGGCTCACGCTGAAACTGACCGATTGATTGCGGTACTCATCGTGATCGCCATCACTGGGAAACGACTGCTGCGTGCGATTGATCCCGGCGGTTTCATTGAGGCTGGCACCGAGATTGAAGCGGGTTTTCTCATCGCCGCCGGACAGCCCGAGGCTGCGTTCCCAGGTCTGGTAACTGCCAAATCCCACGTGCATCCGCGGTTGCAGGCCTTGCTCGTCACCACGGCGGGTGAAGATCTGAATCACCCCGCCGATAGCGTCGCTGCCATAAATCACCGAACGGGAGCCGCGCAGCACTTCCACGCGCTCGACCTGTTCGATGTTGATGTGCTGCAGGTTGCTGTCGCCCGACGTCGAATTGCCGATGCGCTGACCGTCCACCAGCACCAGACTTTGCGCCGACTGAGTGCCGCGAATGTAAACCCCCGGCAGACTGCCGCGCCCGCCGGTTTGCGCAACTTGCACACCCGGCACCCGGCTGAGCAGGTCGGTGATGCTGTTCGGCTGCAGGCGGTCGATGTCTTCGCGGGTGAATACCGTGTTGGCGGCGCTGCTGTCGTTGCGCGCTTCAACCTGACGGTTGGCAGTGATCAGAACGTCCGGCAGCTTCAGGGCTTGATCGCGTTCGAAGGTATCGGCCAGCAACTGGCCGGCCGGCAGCAGGGTCAGCGTCAGGGCGAGGGGGGAGAGTTTCATTGGCAATCCGTTGGCTCGTTCTAGCGAACACAATTTTGATAGGTCCACAAAACACTGTGGGAGCGGCGGTGCGGCGATCCGACTTGCCCGCGAAGGCGTCGGCACAATCAACATTGAAGTTGGATGTGCCGGCCTTTTCGCGGGCAAGTCGGATCGCCGCACCGCTGCTCCCACAGGGAGAGTGTATTTAGCGGTTCAGCAGTTGCAGGCGTTCGCGGATCGAAGCTTCGATCCCGGCCTCGTCCAGCCCGCACTCGGCCAGCATCTGCGCAGGCTTGGCGTGTTCGACGTAGAGGTCCGGCAAGCCCAGGTGCAGCACCGACTTGAGGATGTTCTCGCGCGCCAGGAATTCACTGACCGCGGCACCGGCACCGCCCATGATCGCGTTTTCTTCGATGGTCACCAGCAGCTCATGGCTGGCGGCGATGTCACGAACCAGCGCTTCATCCAGCGGTTTGACGAAACGCATGTCGACCACGGTCGCATCCAGCGTCTCGGCGACTTTCAGCGCCTCGGCCAGTTGCACGCCGAACACCAGCAGGGCGGCTTTGTTGCCCTGACGACGAACGATGCCTTTGCCGATTTCGATCGGTTGCAGGTCCTTCTCGATGGGCGCGTTCGGCCCCGAACCGCGCGGATAGCGCACTGCCGCCGGGCCGTTGTAGAGGTGGCCGGTGGTGAGCATTTTACGCAATTCGTTTTCGTCGCTCGGGGTCATCACCAGCATGCCGGGGATGCAGCGCAGGAACGACAGGTCGAAGCTGCCGGCGTGCGTCGGGCCGTCTTCGCCCACCAGACCGGCGCGGTCGATGGCGAACAGCACGTCGAGGTTTTGCACCGCGACGTCATGGATCAATTGGTCGTAGCCGCGTTGCAGGAAGGTCGAGTAAATCGCCACCACCGGTTTCGCGCCTTCGCAGGCCATGCCGGCGGCGAGGGTTACTGCGTGTTGTTCGGCAATCGCCACGTCGAAGTAGCGCAGCGGGAATCGTTCGCTGAACGCCACCAGGTCCGAGCCTTCTTTCATCGCCGGGGTGATGCCGACCAGGCGTGGATCGGACGCGGCCATGTCGCACAGCCATTCGCCAAAGACCGCCGAATACTTCGGCCCGCCGGCTTTCTTCGGCGCGGCGGCCGGTGCGTCCAGCGGTTCGAGTTTGGTGATGGCGTGGTAACCGATCGGGTCGACTTCAGCGGGGGCGAAGCCTTTGCCTTTCTTGGTGACGACGTGCAGGAACTGCGGGCCCTTGAGGTCGCGCATGTTGCGCAACGTGGCGATCAGGGTCGGCAGGTCGTGGCCATCGATCGGGCCGATGTAGTTCCAGCCCAGCTCTTCGAACAGCGTGCCGGGTACCAGCATGCCTTTTGCGTATTCTTCGGTGCGACGGGCGATTTCCCAGGCGCCTGGAAGACGCGAGAGAACTTTTTTGCTGCCCTCACGCATGCTCGCATAAGTGCGGCTGGAAAGAATTTTCGCCAGGTAGTTCGACAGCCCGCCGACGTTGCGCGAGATCGACATGTCGTTGTCGTTGAGGATCACCAGCATGTTGGCGTCCACTTCCGGCGCATGGTTCAGCGCCTCGAACGCCATGCCGGCGGTCAACGCGCCGTCGCCAATCACTGCAATCGCCTTGCGATCGCTGTTTTGCAGACGGGCGGCAATCGCCATGCCCAGTGCAGCGCTGATCGAGGTGCTGGAGTGGCCGACGCCAAAGGTGTCGTACTCGCTCTCGGAACGACGCGGGAAGGCGGCGACGCCATCCTTCTGGCGCAGGGTGCCCATGCGCTCGCGACGGCCGGTGAGGATTTTGTGCGGATAAGCCTGATGACCCACGTCCCACACCAACCGGTCGTCCGGGGTGTCAAAGACGTAATGCAGCGCGATGGTCAGCTCGATGACGCCCAGGCCGGCGCCGAAATGCCCGCCGGTCTGACCGACCGTGTAGAGCAATTCCAGGCGCAACTCATCGGCCAGGGTTTCCAGCTCGGCTTCGCCTAACCGGCGCAGGCCGTCCGGCGTGTTGGCGCGGTCGAGCAGGGGCGTGGTCGGGCGTTTGCGGGGAATCTCATGAAACGTCGTGGGCATCAGGCGAATCGTTATAGGTATAAAAGATGCGGCAGTTTACCTGATGCTTCGCCCCCTGCCCACGCGTTGGTCTTAACTTGGCCGATACGCTGTCAGCTACGCCGTTCGACGATGTAGCGGGCCAGATCGCGCAAGGGCTCGGCGGCCGCGTCAAACGGTCGCAGCGCGTGCAGGGCCTGGTCGCGCAGTTCCAGCGCGTAGGCCTTGGCCGCGTCAAGACCGAGCAGCGCCGGGTAGGTCGGCTTGTCGCGAGCGATGTCAGCGCCCTGGCGCTTGCCGAGGGTTTCGGTATCGCTTTCGACGTCGAGAATGTCGTCCTGGACCTGAAACGCCAGGCCGATGGCTTGTGCATACGTTTGCAGCGCTTTGAGTTCGTCCTTCTCGGCGCGGCCGCTGGCCAGGGCGCCGAGTTTGACGCTGACTTCGATCAGCGCGCCGGTCTTGTGCCGGTGCATGTACTCAAGGGCTTTTTGATCGAGCTTGAGGCCAACCGAGCCGAGGTCGATGGCTTGACCGCCGACCATGCCCGCCGGGCCTGCCGCGACGGCCAGTGCGCTGACCATCTGCAGGCGGATCTCGGCGTCAGCTTCGTTCAGGTGCGGGGCAAGCAGGGCGCTGAAGGCCAGGCTCTGCAAGCCGTCGCCAGCGAGGATGGCGCAGGCTTCATCGAATTTCTTGTGCGTGGTCGGCTGGCCGCGACGCAGATCGTCATCGTCCATGGCCGGCAAATCGTCGTGCACCAGAGAATACGCGTGGATCAGCTCCACCGCGCAGGCCGCACCGTTGGCTTGCTCGGCCTTGCCACCCAATGCTTCGCAGGCGGCATAGGCCAGCAGCGGGCGTACGCGTTTGCCGCCATTCATCACGCTATAGCGCATGGCTTCATAGAGGCGGGCGAGTTCAGGGCCTGGCGCGTTGAACAGGGTTTCCAGGGCCGCGTTGACCCGGGCCTGGCTGGTCGCAGAGTACGCTGCAATCATTCTGGCTGATCCGCGTCGAAGGGTTCCTCGGCCAACTCGCCATCACGCTCGAGCAGCACTTGAACCTTTTGCTCGGCCTGGGCCAGCGCCGCCTGGCAATCGCGAGTCAGACCGATGCCTTGCTCGAAAGCCGTCAGCGAGTCTTCCAGCGACAATTCGCCGTTCTCCAGACGCTCCACCAGCGTTTGCAGGTCAGCGAGAGATTGTTCGAAATCCAGTGCAGCTTTTTTGCGGGCCATGGCGGCTATTTCCGGTTGACGTTAAACCGGCGCGACACTAGCAGACATGGGGGTTATGGGCAAATGAGCAGGGCAGTTCTGCCACAGTGCCGGCGGCAACCGTTTCAACTGCGACGCATCCTTTGTAGCAGCTGGCGAAGCCTGCGTTCGGCTGCGCAGCAGTCGTAAAATAAGCGCTCGCGGAGTATCAGACATACGGTGCAAACAGGATTGACGACTGCTACGCAGCCGAGCCCAGGCTTCGCCAGCTGCTACGTGATTGTGGGACGGCTCAACTTAGCGACTTATTCGGCTCATTTTGTGAGCCGAATAACACCGCTATTCGGCTCACGTCCCTGAAAGTTCGTGATTCGCGCAGCAAACCCATATGTATCCGATTGTTAAAAATCCGCCAAATGGCTACTCTTCGCGCCTTCTACGACCCAATAGTCACGGGTCTTTTTGACGAAACGCAGTATTTGGATCTGTAACGCGCCGAGGATCGGGCGCAAGGTTTCGTTATGCATGGCAGGAGGCGTCACATGCGTTCACTTCTTTTGCTGCTGATAGGGCTGGTCTGCGCGAGCGCGGCCTTGGCCGAGCCTGCGGCCGTGCTGTCGGAGCCGGTCGGTGGCTGGCGCTTCAACGGCCTGCTCGACCGCAGCGAAAATCCTCAAGTCGCCTACCCCACGCCACCCATCGACCGAGGGGTGCAGCGCAATCGCACGATGATCGAAGGCCAGCTCAAGGCCTTGGGCACTCAGCGCGGGCCGCACACGTTGGCGGTCAATGGCAATCCTTTGAATCTGTACACCGACGAGCAGGGGCGGTTTGCCCGGCCGTATGCGTTCGGCGCCGGTTCCAACAGCGTCGAAGTGCGCAGTGCCAAAGGTCAGTCGCTCAAGCGCGTTCAATTCTATGAAGCCAACAACCTGCGCACCCCGGCACGGATTCGTGTGGTGTTGGGTTGGGATGATCCGAAAGCCGAACTCGACCTGCACATTGTCACCCCCGACGGTCAGCATGCGTTCTGGGCTCATCCGGCATTGACCAATGGCGGCGGCCTGGACCCGGACGGTGTCGACGGCCCCGGTCCGGAAATGTTCACCATGACCGCGCCGCTGCGTGGCACCTATCTGGTTTACGTGAACTATTGGGGCAACTTCGGCAACGGCGGCTATAACTTCGATGAGACCAGCAACCAGAACGAGGTGATTACCTCGCAGATCAACCTGGTGCTCAACGAAAACACCGTCGACGAAAAACGCGAGACCTTCATCGTGCCCCTGCGGGCCATCGGTGACCTGCTGCTGGTCAAGACTTTCAACTATTAAGCATCCCGCTCCACGGATGAATTGCTGAACTTTGGGAACATGAGCGTAAACATGAGCGAAAAGACTGTTTCCCCGGCCGCTGAAACGCCTGCTGCCAAAACTCCTCGCCGCTGGCCGGCGCTGCTGGTCGGGCTGTGCCTGGTGGCGGGCGTGGCGGGCGGTCTGGGCTGGTTCATGCACAAACCCAAGTTGCCGGTGGCGGCGCTGGCCAGTGACAAACTGGGCATGAGTCGGCCGGACGGCCTGCTCGAAACCCGCTCCTTGAGCCAATTGCCCAAGGACTTGCTGGCGGTGCCGTTCCTCAAGGAAACCCTGACCGAAGATTTCGTCTTCTATTACGAAGCGCATGCGGATCGCCTGGGGTTAATCGGCAGCCTGCGGCGGATAATCTACGAGCATGACCTCAAATTGCAGGACAGCCTGATCGAGCAACTGTTCGATCAACCGGCCGACGTGGCGCTGTGGCGCGGGGCGGATGGCCGGCTCAAGGATTTCCTGCTGGTGATGGATCGCGGCGGTCTGGCCAAGGTGCTGGAACCGCTGGCCAAAGTGGCGCTGGACGATGCGCAACTGACAACGCTTGGCGAGGTGAAAGTCGGCACCGACGAGGTGGCGCTGTACCAGCTCACCTACAACAACAGCAAAGCGCTGGTGTTCGCCTCCCATGGCGACAAACTGGTGGTGCTGTCCAATCCCGCCAAACTCTATGACCCGGCCAATGGTCCGAGTGAAGAGCCGGGCAGTGTCTCGACCCTGGCGCTGGCGGCATTGCTCAATGGCGACAAACTGTTCCCGGAGGCGTTCGGCCTGCCACCGCGCGCACCGGAAGTGAAGCAACGCCTGTCGGTCAATTCCAGCGTCCTGGCCATGGGGTATCAGCGCTTCATCCCGAACTTCGCCGGCGTCCGTTTCGACATGGACGACAAGGGCTGGCACAGCTTCCTCGCCCTGGATGAACTGGAGGATCAGCCGGACTTCGACTTCAAGCCGATCTGGCAAGCCATGCCGATGGGCGCCAGTGCCTGCGTGGCTTTGCCGCTCGCCGCCGAACAACAGAAACCGTTGCTGGTGAAACTCGGCGCCGAAGAACCGGTGGCCGAGGCCCTGACCGAACACATGGCCGGCGCGGCGGGCCTGTGCTGGTACGCCGATTCTCGTCTCTACACACCGTTGCTGGTGGCCAGCCTGAACGACAAGGGCAGCGCTAAACTCGATGCGGACCTGGGCACTTTGTTCGGCTCGATGGTCGGTGCCTTTGAACCCAACGTTGAAGAACACGCCTTCCCGGTGGTCGAGAAACAGACCGACCAAACTCATCAATGGCTGCGTCAGGTCAGCTCCAACTTCGGTCCTTATAAAGCCAAGGAGGCGCAAGACCCGGAAGCGATCTCCGGCAAGGCTTTCATGAAAGTCAGCCTCGCGCGTCACGGCTCGACGCTGCTGTTCTCCCTCGACGACAAACTCGTCGACAAGGCCCTCGGCACCCTCGACAAGCGCTTCCCGCCGATGGCCGACGTGGTGCCCAAAGACCTGCTGATGCCGATGTACTTCGGTCCGGATTCCATGGCGCAACTGATGCAACAGGAAACCCTCGACAGCCTGCCGCAAGACATGGAGCCGGTGTTTTACAACGCCGCGCAAACCTACCTGATCCCGAAACTGCGCAAGCTCGGTGGTTATGGCAAGTACGCCCTGACCTTGCCTGAAGGCAGCGAGCCCGACGGCCACTGGCAATGGCTGCCGCTGGAGTGGAAAGCCCTGTGACCGCACTCATCCGAGGCCTCGGCTTGCTGGCGATGTTGCTGGGCAGTCGCGCCTTTGCCACTGAGGCGGCGCCGCTGGACCCGCAGCAGTCCCAGGTGTTTCGCGCCTGGTTTGTGCGCATCGCCCAGGAGCAACTGACCCAAGGCCCAAGCCCGCGCTGGTATCAGCAGGACTGTGCCGGGCTGGTGCGTTTCGCGGCCAACGAAGCGCTGAAAGTCCACGACGATAAATGGCTGCGCAGCAACGGCTTGTCCAATCGCTATCTGCCGCCAGAGCTGCAATTGAGCGAGGCCCAGCGCGGCCTCGCCCAGCAATGGCAGCAGGGCGGTGGCAAGGTCGGGCCGTACGTCAACGCGATCAAACTGATTCAGTTCAACAGTCATCTGGTGGGCCGTGACGTGGCGCAAGCCCGGCCCGGCGACCTGATGTTTTTCGATCAGGGCGACGACCAGCACCTGATGATCTGGATGGGCCGCTACATCGCCTATCACACCGGCACCACCACCCCCACTGACAACGGCATGCGTTCGGCAAGCCTGCAGCAACTCATGACATGGAAGGACACCCGATGGATACCCGACGCAGCCAACCCCAACTTCATCGGCGTCTATCGACTGAACTTTCTCTCCCAATGACCGGTGCCCGCATGCTGCGTTTTCTGCCTCTACTGTTGGTATTAGTGCTGCCTTTTTCGGCGGTCAATGCCGAAGACACCGTCGAGCCGAGCGGCTATACGCCGGTGGCCGGCGAAAGCTTTTTCCTGCTGGCCGACAGCAGTTTCGCCAGTGACGAACAGGCCATGGTGCGCCTCGAAGCGCCGGGCCGCGATTACCGTCGGTTCCGCATGGAGCCTTATGGCGGTGCCGACATTCGTGTGTACCGCATCGACAAACCGCTGGACTTTCTCAAGCGCCAAAAGAACCTGCACCGCGTGGTCAGCGACGGCCAGTTCAAGGGTGAAGGCCTGTCGAATACCCTCGCGTACCTGTGGGACAACTGGTACCGAAAATCCCGTCGCGTGATGCAACGGGCGTTCTCCTACGAGTCGCGTCAACAGGTCACCGAGGAAGTGCCGGAACTGAAGATGGGCAATGCGATGTCGACGCCAACGCCCTACGACGCTCAGCCACAATTCGCCTTGATTCCCGGCCTGCCGGTGGTCAGTCAATTCCGCTATCCGCTGTGGCAAGCCAAACCGATCCAGCCACCGACCGGGGTGAACCTAGCCGGCTCTTCCAGTGAGTTCGTCAGCGTTGCACCGGGCAATGTGTACATCCCGTTGGGCAACCTGAAACCGGGTCTGTATCTGGTGGAAGCGTTGATCGGCAAATACCGTGCGACGACCATGGTGTTTGTCTCGAACACCGTGGCCGTGAGCAAGATCGCCGGTGATGAACTGCTGGTCTGGGCCGCGCGCAAACATGAAGGCAGTTCGGTGCCCAAGGTCAATGTGCTGTGGACCGATGGCCTCGGCGTAATGAGCAGCGGCGCCACCGATGCCGATGGTTTGCTGCGCCTGAAACACGTCAGCCCCGAGCGTTCGTTCGTGATTGGCGAGGACGAAGAGGGCGGGGTGTTTGTCTCCGAGAACTTCTACTACGACAGCGAAATCTACGACACTAAACTCTACGCCTTCACCGACCGGCCGCTGTATCGGCCGGGGGATTGGGTGTCGCTGAAAATCGTCGGGCGCGAGTTCAAGAATGCCCGGGATTCAGTGGCACCGAGCGCTGCCGACGTCAACGTGACCGTGCTCGATGCCACTGGCACGGCGCTGCAATCGCTGGCGCTGAAACTCGATTCCAAGTCCGGCACACAAGGTCGCTTCCAGGTGCCGGACAACGCGGTGGCGGGCGGTTATGAGCTGCGTTTCAGCTACAAGGACCAGGCCTACAGCAGTGCGTTCCGGGTCGCCGAATACATCAAGCCGCACTTCGAGATTTCGTTGAACCTGGCCAAACAGGATTACCGCACCGGCGAACCGGTCAAGGGCAGCCTGGTGTTGTTGTACCCGGACGGCAAACCGGTGGCCAATGCCAAATTGAGCCTGAGCCTGCGTGCCCAGCAATTGTCGATGGTCGACAACGAGTTGCAATACCTCGGGCAATTCCCGGTTGAGTTGACCAGCACCGAACTGACCACCGACGCCAAGGGCAACGCGACCCTCGACCTGCCGGCCGCCGAGAAGCCGAGCCGCTACATGCTCACCGTTTTCGCCAGCGATGGCGCTGCGTATCGGGTCAAGACCACCAAGGAAATCCTCATCGACCGTGGTGCGGCAAGTTTCAGCCTGAGTGCGCCGCGTCGCTTCAGCGCGGTAGGCGACAAGGTTGCTTTCAGCTACGTCAATGAAGGCGCCAACGAGCAGAGCAAAGCGGTGACGCCGAGCAGCTACAGCTGGGTGCGTCTGGAGGACCAGACCACTGGCGAGGGCAAACTCGCGGCCACCGATAAAAGCTTCACTCTGGCCTTCGACCGTCCGGGCACTTACAACCTGACGTTGAAGGATGAGCATGGCCGCGTGATTGGCGCGACCGGTCATTCGGTCACCGGCGACGGCGTCAAAGCCGTGCCGGGCACCGTGGAAATCGTCCTCGATAAACCCGAGTACAAGGCCGGCGACGAAGCCCTGGCATTGATCACGTTCCCGGAGCCGATCAGCGATGCGCTGCTGTCACTGGAGCGCGACAAGGTCGAGGCCACGGCGTTGCTGTCCAAGGGCGGTGACTGGTTGAAGATGGAAAAACTCAGCGACACCCAGTACCGCGCGCGCATCCCGGTGAAGGACAGTTTTGCGCCGAACCTGACCTTCTCCGTGCTGTACACCAAGGGCGGCCAGTACAGCTTCCAGAACGCCGGCATCAAAGTGATTGCACCGCAAATCGACGTGGCCATCGCCACCGATAAAGAGACGTATCAGCCCGGCGATACCGTGTCGGTCGACCTGACCACGCAGTTCGCCGGCAAGCCGATTCCGGCGCACCTGACCGTCAGCGTGGTCGACGAAATGGTCTACGCGCTGCAACCGGAAGTCGCGCCGACCATCGACCAGTTCTTCTATCACCCGCGTCGTAACAACGTGCGCACCAGCGCCAGCCTGTCGTTCATCAGCTACGACGTTGCACTGCCGGGCAGCCCGGGCGCACCGGGCAAAGCCAACCGCAGTGAGCGCGGGGTGAAAGTGCTGGAGCGGCCGCGTCGTGAAGACGTCGATACCGCCGCGTGGCAGCCGGAACTGCTGACCGATGCCAACGGCAAAACCCGCTTCACCTTCAAGATGCCGGACTCGCTGACTCGCTGGCGCATTACCGCCCGGGCCATCGCCGATGACGGTCAGGTCGGGCAGAAGAAACAGTTCGTGCGCTCGGAAAAACCGCTGTATCTGAAGTGGAGCGGCCCGACCAAATTCCGTAGCGGCGACCAGCCTTCGCTCGGTGTTTTCGCCTTCAGCCAGGCAGAAAAGCCGGTCAAGGCTGAGCTGGTGATTCACTTCGCAGGCACCGAACAACGCGTGYCGGTGACGCTGAACAACGGCATCAACTACATCGCACTGCCCGCGTTCGCCTTGGCTAACGGTGAGTGGACCGCTGAGCTGGTACAGGACGGCAAAACCGCCGACGCTTTGGCTGTGCGTCTGACCGCGACCGGCGAAGGTTGGCAGGTCACACAAAGCCAAAGCCTGGACGTGGCCAGTGGCGATACGCCGCTGACATTGCCGGCAGACGCCAGCGACATTCGCCTGCGTCTGGATGACAGCCCGCAAGCGCTGTTCCGTTCGGCGCTGGATGATCTGTTGAGCTACCCGTACGGTGGCGTCGAACAGACGTCCAGCCAGTTGTTGCCGCTGAGCATCGCTTACCCGACCTTGTCGTCGAATCCGCAAATCCGTGATCGCTTGCGTTTGATCATGCAGAACAGCCGTCTGCGTCTGGTGCAAATGGCCGGGCCATCCGCGAGCTTCACCTGGTGGGGCATGGACGGTGAGCCGGATGCGTTCCTGACGGCGTACGCTTACTACGCCGACTGGCACGCCAGCAAGGCGCTGGAATTGAGCCTGCCGCCGGAGCATTGGCAGCGGGTGCTGGAGGTTTACGCCAAGCAAGCCAAGAACACGCCGCTGTTGCAGCGCGCGCTGATCCTGTCGTTCGCCAAACAAATGCAATTGCCGGTGAACACCTTGCTCAGCGGCTTGATGGACGATCTGGCGAAAGCCGGCGAGGGCAATGCCGCCAACCTGATGGAGGACGGCGAAGACAGCCTCGTCATGAGTGATCCGGATTCGGCGCTGGGCCTGGCCGCAGCACGTACCTTGACCGCCTCGTTGGCCAAGCAGTCGAAGGTCGCTCTGCCGGACGCGTTCAATCGGCAACTGGCGGCTGCGCAGCAACGGTTGGCGGTCAGTTCCCAGCCATTTGCCGAAGCGCTGAACCTGTCGCTGCAAGCCTTCGATCAGGCTCACGCGACAGCGCTGTTGCAACGGTTGCTGCCACAGCAATCGACGCTGGAGCGCGCCCTGGCGCTGACCTGGTTGCAACGCAGCATCGAGCAGGCGTCGCCGACCATCGCCCTGGCACCGGGCGAAGGCTGGAAGAAAAACTACGGTGATACCGGTGAGATGTACTGGACGTGGCAGGGCGCTACGCCTGTGCCGGCGGTGTTGTCGTTGAGTGGGGAGCAAGAGCGTCCCTTGCGTGCCGCGCTGAGCTTCCAGACCAGGCAACCTGCGGTTGATCCGATGGCCGTGACCATCACCCGTCGCCTGTCGCGTCTGGTGCCGGGTGACGAAGCCTTCACCTTCAAACTCGAAGCGGTCGGCTCCCAGCCGTTGTCCAGTGACAGTCTGTACCTGGACGAAGTCATCGTTACCAGCAAAGCCGCCAAACCGCTGCGTTACGGCATGCTCGAAGTGCCGTTGCCGCCGGGTGCCGATGTAGAGCGCACGACGTGGGGCATCAAGCTGATGGGCAAGGCGGGTACCGAACCGACTTCGCTGGAAAAAGCGCGTTTTGAACCGGGGCAAATGGCCTATGCCATTCCGGTGGATGCCTTGAGCGGTGAGTTGCGCCTGCGGCATCTGGTGCGTTTCTCGCAGAAAGGCCAGTTCAACCTGCCGCCGGTGCGTTTCACTCAGGTCTACGCGCCGCAACATCAAGCGCAGGAGCAGAAACCGGCCCTGGGCCAGGTCACGGTCAACTGACATGACCCGACCTCTGGTCTGGTTACTGCTGTGTTTGATCCCTGCGCTGGCGACAGCGCAGGACGAACCATTGCGGCTGGGCTTTAACGGTGAATTGCTGTCGCTGAGCCGGACTCAGGTGATAGCCCGCGAGCCCATGCCCGCTGATTTTCAAGCGCCGCTGGGCAGTCTGTGGAAGTTGTTCGTTTATGGCTGGCTGGTGGATACCGGCGCCCATGAATCGCCTTATGAGTGTCGCGGCCAGTCGAAGGACGAAGTTTATTGCTGCACGGCCGGCGGAAAAATTGAGCGCGATCAGGCGTTGGTCAAATCCTGCGGCTTGTACTTTGAGCCGGCGCGTCTGGGCATTGTTTCTGCTGATTGGCGCCAGTATTGGCAAAACCGACAAGCACCGGAGTGGCTACTGGACTTGCCATCGTTAAAGCCTTCCACGCGAGTTTCCGTCGCTGAATTGCTCAAGGTGCTGGCCGTGATGCCGGCGCAGGATCAGGCGCGGCGAGTGTTGCTGGACGTGGTGCTCAATGCCGCTGATGGCAATGTCGTGGGGGAACTCGGGGGCCGCTTGCGGGTGAAAACCTGGAGCTGGTTGGGCGATCAGGACCCGTCGTCGCGTCAGGGCGGGTTTGCCGGTTGGACCGCTGCTGGCGCGCCGATCTGGGCCGGTGGGCGCGGGACCAGTCAAATGGTGCTGCGCCATTACGGTCAGGCGTTGTCGTCGGTGTTGCCGGTTGATTGGCCCCTGGAGGCGGGGCGCTGCGTTGAAGTCGGGCTATTTTCTCGCTACCCGATCGGGCGTGTTCTGGCGGGAGATCGTGTTGTTGATTCGGGGCCATTGCAGGGCGACTATCGCGTTGAATTCAGCAACGGCAACCAACTCGATATTCACAGCGACGGCGAACTGTTTCTGCTCAAGGACAAGCTCGTCGCCCGTCTGGATCGTGAAGAGTACGTCGCTCGTGTCCTTCAGCGTGAAGCCAAACCGGAACCCGTCGAAGCCGCCAAAGCCCTGGCCATCGCCATCCGCACTTACCTGCTGCAAAACGCCAGCCGCAGCGGCGACTGCCTGAGCATCGACGACAGCAGCAGTCGTCAACGCGTCGCCCCGCGCCCGGCCACCGCCGAGTCGCGGCACATCGCCGCCTGGACCAGCGATCTGGTGCTGGCCGGCAGCACCGTCACCTACCACTCCGACCAACCCGGTCCGGACAAACTCTCCTGGACACACGCCGTCGAACAAGCCAACGCCGGCCAACGCTTCGACGCCATTTTGCTGCACGCCTACCCACGCGCCAGTCTCAGCCGCTGGGACAACCCCGTCGCCTCCTGCGAAGCGCTGCCCGCCGCGCAAGACTGGCTGCAAAAGCAGCGTCGCGGCTGGCGCCTGCGCCTCGAAAGCGAAGTCGGCTACAACGAAGTCAGCACCTTCGCCGTCTGTCGCCTGGCCTTCGGCCGGCCCTATGTCGACCGCGAACGCCAGCGCATTTACGTGCGCGGCGTGCTGTCGCTGCAAGACCGCCTCGACCTGACTCACGAATACTTGCACCTGGCCTTCGAAGCACACCCCAACGGCCAGGATGAAACCTACATCGAAGGGCTCGCCCGCCACCTCTTGCTGGAATAGGCCATGAAACTCCGTTATCCACAGGTCCTCCTGTTCCTTTGTTCTTTTGGCGTACTGCCGACGATTTTCGCGGCCGCCGTCAACCTTGACACTCCCGTCGGAGGTTGGCGCACAGGCGCTGTTGAAGGCGAAGGTGAAAACTTCCGCCAGACCGTCAACTATCCCGCTTCGTCGGTGAACACCCCCGTAGGCCAGGCCAACACCGCGCGCATCAGCGGCCAGATCAAAGCCACGCCCAAGTCTGCGGAGCCTGGCCGATTGATCGTCAATGGCGTGAGCATGCCGCTGAAAATCGACCCGACGGGCCGCTTCGATCGCCCGTTCTCGTTTCCGAACGGCAGCAACAGCGTTGAAGTGCGCAGCCCTGATGGGCAGCAGCGGCATCGCACGCAGTTTCTCAATGCCAGTGGTGGCGCAACACCGGCCAAGTTGCGGGTGTTGTTGTCGTGGGACAGCGACGGCACCGACCTGGACTTGCACCTCATCACCCCGGATGGCGCGCACATCTGGTACGGCGACCGAGTTGCGCCGAATGGTGCGGCGCTGGATGTTGACGTGACGACGGGGTATGGGCCTGAGATCTTTGCCATGCCGGCGCCGATCAAGGGGCAGTATCTGGTGTATGTGAATTACTTTGGCGGCGGGTATCGCAGTGATGAAGAGGGGGAAGAAGATGCGGTTCAGCCGCTGACGACTGCGCAGGTGACGGTGATTACGGAGGAGGGGACGCCGAGCGAGAAGATGGAGACGTTTCTGGTGCCGATGCGGGCGGTGGGGGAGTTGACGTTGGTGAAGTCGTTTAGTTATCCGTGAGGGGGTAATTGAGCATTGCATAGCGTCCTTGGTAGGGGGTGTCAGAAATTTTGTGTTCGGGCATAACATGAGTAAGAGGTGCATGTATGCCAACCAAGAAGAAACCCGCGTTGCGAGAGCTGCCGAAAATCCCGAAAGAGCTGCTCGAGCAATTCACTGATGGACCGATGACAGCGGAAGCCATTGAGGACGCCTCTGCGGCGTTCAAGAAGGCTTTGATCGAGCGAGCCCTGAGTGCTGAGCTCGGCCACCACCTGGGCTATCCG
>NZ_JBFUBK010000090.1:0-27052 GCF_056405815.1 Pseudomonas sp. P1_F1_2
GACGCAGGCTTCGCCAGCTGCTACAGACGACGCAGGCTTCGCCAGCTGCTACAGACATTGCGTTACAGCAAAAATTGCTTAGCTGATCGGCATTAGCCGGCATGGGCTATTTTTGTTGTTCGGTCATGGCCACTTGTCCCGCGAACGGTGCCTTGGCCCACACCACCTTGCCGCCGACTACCGTCATCAGCACCGAGTTACGGGCCAACTCGTCCTCGGGCACTTGCATGAAGTTTTTGTCGAGCACGATCACGTCAGCAAACTTGCCGACCTCGACCGAACCCACGACTTTCTCCAGTTTCAGTTGCTCGGCGGCGTTGACCGTGATGGTGCGCAGTACCTCGGCACGCGACAGCGCCGGGTCGGCGTTGAGTCGGCCGGCGTACTTGGGGCCATAGCTGTGCGGGTTCAGCGGGTCGCCTGAACGGGTGACACCGATCTTCAGCGCCAGGAACTCATCGAGCGGGTCAACCGGCCAGTCGCTGCCATACGCCACACGGCCGCCAGCGCGGGCGATGCTGCCCGACGGCTCCATGCGGGCAAAACGCGCAGGGCCGAGGTGATCGCTGGTGCCGTCGACTGTGGACGGCGCCTGCTGCGCCCATTGGAAGGACATGTTGGCGGTCACGTCGAGCGCCTTGAAACGTCCGTAGTCGGCGGGGTCCACGGACTCGTTGTGAGTAATGGCCGGGCGAAAGCCGTTGCCGGGCAATTGCTGGCGCACGTATTCGATGCCGTCGAGCGAGTCACGCACGGCGCGGTCTCCGGTGGCGTGCAGGTGCGGGTCGAGACCGGCCTGCACGGCTTGCAACAGCAGCGGCTTGAGCACTTGCGGCGGGAAATACAGCTCGCCGACGTTTTTGCCCGGCGCCCATTTCGGCGCCTTGTCGGTGCCGGCGTTGTGCAGGTACGGCGCCAACATCGCACCGGTGTCCGCCGGGGCATTGATGATGCCGTCCATGAACAATTTGACGTGACGCATGCTCACACCCGGCGCGACGTTGGCTTCGCCCTGATCGTAGGTGGCGGCCATTGCCTTGGCCTCAGCGATGGTCTTGGCCGGATCCGCCGCTGCCGCAGCCGGGTCCAGTTTGATCGCCAGCAAGGCCCGCGCGGTCAGTTCACCCGACTGCTGCAACGTGGTGAACGCCTTGCCATTCTCCGGCCCCGACAAGGCATCGAAGAAACTGGTGATGCCCTGCTGGCGCATGGCATCGAGCGCGGCGCGGGTCTGGTTGAGTTTTTCTGCGTCGGTGGCGGGTGGCACCACGGCGGCCATGGCATCGGCAGCGCCGTCTTCGCAGATGCCGGTCGGGTTGCCGGCGCTGTCGCGCACGTACTTGCCGTCACCTGGATTGGCCGTGTGCTTGTTGATGCCGGCGACCGCCAGGCCGCGAGAGTTGGTCAGCACGGTATGGAAATCGGTGGAGCGGACCTGAATCGGCCGATCCGTCTTGAGTGCGTCCAGCGTCGACTTGTCAGGGTCACCGTCGAGGCCATCCATGCCCATGCGATCCCAGCTGCCCACTTCAAGCCAGACATCGGGGCCCTTGCCCTTGTCGGCATCCAGGCATGCCTGGATGGTTTCCTGGAACACCTTGCGGGTCATGGTCTGATATTTCAGGTCGCACAAGGTCATGGCGCGGCCGCCGTCCCCCGGGTGCATGTGCGCATCAATGAAGCCCGGCATCAGCATGCGCCCCGCCAGATCGATCAGCTGCGTTTGCTGGCCGATGTACGAGGCCGCCCCTTCGTCGTTACCGACATAGACAATCTTCCCGCCCGTGATGGCGATCGCTTGCTGCACCGAATTCTGCCCATCGACGGTGTAGACATAACCGTTGCGCATGACCATGTCGGCCGGATGGGAACCCTGCGTCTGGCACCCCACCAACGCCATACCGGACACTGCGGTTGTCGCCGCCATGGCGATAAAAAGCCTGGAAAATTTCAACTGCCTCACCTCTGTTTTTATAGTTTTCGAAGTGGCCCGAACAGCCTGCGCACAAGCCCTTGATATGCAGGGCATACCCTATAGCGCGCGGCGGTTATATGGACCTCTGCAAATGAGGAGGGGTCAGTGATTGATCAGGCGAAATCGGGGGGCGTCACGGTGATTCGCGGCGTGCCTGCACTGACAGGACAGACCCCAACTCGACCTTGCTCTTCACCCCGAGTTGCAAATAGCAGTTGCGCAGATAGGTGCGCACGGTCGAGGGGCTCAAGCCCAGGATCCTGGCAATTTCCTTGTAGGAGTGCCCGGCGGCGAACAGCATCGCCGCCGTTCGTTCGCGTGGGGCCAGTACTGCCCCGCGCGACTGCGCTTCGAGAGACAGAATGACGTGCTCGGCATTCGGGGTGAGGGTCAGCGCACACCGCCCGAGACGCATGACACACGGTGCCTTTTGCAGTTGCGCGATCACGGGCGCGGGCAGCATTGAACCGTGCCACCCCGCCACCTCGCGCTGAATGACAGCGCAGAGATTGGCGCCCACGTACAGCAGCGTGCCGTCCAGCCGCGCGACCCCGAAGTCGCTGGCGCCGTTACCGGTGTCGAAGCGAATCATGTCTTGCACCTGGAATCGCCATAACTGCAACAGGTGGTCGCAGAACGCTGAAAACAACGCGGCTTCACTGTCGTTGAATCCGGGGGCGTGTGCACCGCGATAGAGGCAGACAAAAAACATCAAGCCGCTTTCGGACAGCTCGAAGGTGATGCACATCGGGTGGTAGAGATCGTGACGGCGAGCGAATGCGTCGACCTCTTCATCGGGATCGGTGAACCCGCTGTCGCGCACCACTTCGCCGGGCTGGTTCAAGGTGTCATGGGAAAACTTGTCGCTGCCCGCACTCTTGTGCCATTCAGCAGCAAACGATTCAGGCAGGTCGATGCGCCCGTGCATCCAGCTTTTGGGCGCCACGTTGGCGTGCGACGTGGACATCTCGCCCCACCAGGCGGAAGCAAATGGCACCAGTTGGCGAAAGGCTTGCAGTCCGTCTTCGATGAATTGCGAGGCACCACGCTCCCGAGCCAGCCGCCCGAGGTGCAACACACAACGATTGAATGCCTTGAGCATCGCCATCGACGGTGTGCCGCCGAGCTCTACACCCTCCTCCATCATCTTGATCCCGTTGGTTTTTCGCCGACCATGCCACAGCGGTCGCGATGGCGTCCAGCAGCCCTGTATTCATGCGCCATCCGGCAACAGTGTTTGTCTTGCGAGCCGCTGTTTGGGGGTTGGACAAACCCCTAGCATCGTCCCTACCCGATGAGCATTCAGCCTGTGCTCACAGGAAGCAAAGGGATGATCAATCCGGTCATCCTCAAACGATACGGTGAACACCATGAACCTTTCGAAAATCGCAATCCTGCTGGCGTTTGCCAGTGCCGGAACACAGGCTTGGGCCGACGATAGCGCTTCAACTACCAGGCTCTCGGTTGAAACCTATACCTACGCCACTCAACTGGACATCAAACGGGTGATTAGCGTGAGCGACGTCGGAGACCAATGCGGCCCGGGGCCCGCGCAAATGACGTATGAAGACTCCCACGGTCAACAACACGTCCTTCAATATCAAGTGATGGGCACCGGGTGTTCAAACGGTTGAGACAGGTGCAGGCGATGGAGGGTCGACACTCCATACCGACGGCACTGGCGACTATCTGCTGATTGCCGAGCCGACGATTTTTTCATCTGAGGCCAGCAAGACCGGAATGTAGTGTTTAAGAAACTCTACCCAGGTTTTTATTTTCGCATCGACGAACTTTCGTGACGGGTAAATGGCGAAGACATTCAGCTCTTCAAAGTGATACTCAGGCAGCACCCGCACCAACGTCCCCGCTTTCAAACCCTCTACTGCAGAAGCAATCGGTTGAATCCCGATGCCCATCCCTTGAGTAATGGCAACCGTCATCGCATCGGCCGTGTTGACGTGAAAGGGAGACAACGGCGTACTCACTGTCACCACGCCTTCAGGCCCTTCAAATACCCAGTTCTCAGTCGGCATCACGGTATTCACGATCCGCAGGCAATCATGTTCGCCCAGTGAGTCGGGCGCGTCAGGGATGCCGCGTTTTTTCAGGTACGCGGGCGAGGCGCAAAGAATGCTGTAGGTAATGCCGAGACGCTGCGCGACAAACCCGGAATCGGGTAGATCCCGCGCCAGCACAATCGACATGTCATAGCCCTCCTCCAGCAAATCCGGCAGGCGATTGGTCAGGGTCAAATCAAACATCACTGAAGGGTGGGTTTCTCTGTATTTGGCGATGGCGTTGATCACGTAATGATTGCCAATGGCAGACATCGCGTGAATCTTCAGCCGGCCCACGGGCCTGGTTTGCGCGGTGCCGGCTTCCTCATCGGCCTCACGCATCTCCTCGATGATCTTCTCGCAGCGTTGCAAATAACGCTGGCCCGCCTCGGTCAGTGCCAGGCGCCGGGTCGTGCGGTTGATCAGGCGTGCCTGCAACCTGGCCTCCAGGCTGGAGACGGCTTTGGAAATATGGGTGGTCGTGGTGTCCAGCGTCTTGGCCGCCGCCGTAAAGCTGCCGCTTTGGGCAACGGCTATGAAACATCGCATGGTCTGGAAAACGTCCATCGTTTTCGCCTCGGCGCAAGATTGATGTGCAGGAATAATAGCGCCGGCCAGGCATCAGGCCGGCACTTTGGCGTGCATTACTTTTGGCGCGGGATGAATCCGGGGACACCCGTTTCCACGACCGAGTTGAAGCGCACCCGGGTCGTAATATCGTCCTGAATTTCACGCATGGCCCGATGCGGCAACGTGGAAAGATCAAAGTTTTCCTGGATATGGCTCAGTGTTGCAGAGGTGGTCAGAAACGCCACGCCACGCTGTACCGACCAGGCCAACGCGACTTGCGCCGGGGTTTTGTGCACGTGTTTGGCGATGCCGGTAATCACCGGGTCTTCGAGTACGGCAGGCTCCATGCCGTGGCCGAGTGGGGCAAACGCGAGGACGATAATTCCATGTTGCTTGCAAAACTCCAGCAGCTCCCATTCCGGCAGATACGGATGGGCTTCCACCTGCACCACGGCAGGTTTGATCCGCGCCACTTCGACAATCTTCTGAAGCGCCGACAAAGTGATGTCGGACAAACCGATGGTCTTGCAGCGTCCTTCATCCACCAGGCGTTCAAGGGCCTGCCAGGTTTCGATCAGCGTCACGCCCCCGTCATAAATGATGTGGCCGTAGATGTCCCTTGGGTCCTGGTCATCGCCGGGCTGAAAGGCAAAAGGCGTATGGATCAGATAGCAATCGATGTAATCCACCTGAAGCCGTCGGCAACTGGCCTCGAACGCCGGCAATACGCGCTCCGGACGGTGGTTGGTGTTCCACAGCTTGGTGGTGATGAACAAGTCCTCGCGCCGGGCTTTGCCCGTGTCGAGGAACGCTTTGATCGCCACGCCCACGCCCTCCTCGTTTCGATAACGCTCGGCGCAATCGAAATGACGAAAGCCTGTTTCCAGCGCGTGAGTGACGGCTTGGGTGGTAACGCTGAGGTCCCGGAACAATGTGCCGAACCCAACGGCTGGCATCGCTACCGATCCATGATTGAGCGCAAATTTTGTTTCGCGAAGTTCATCGTGAAAGGCTTCATATGACATGTCTTGACTCCACTCTCTCTGGCCGCAGCCGTTACGGATATGAACGTTTCGGTGCTTCACGACTGGCCACCCGTTGCTCGAAAACGCCAACGGAATTGCCGCCGAGCGCCACAAACAACTGAACGGTGTCGAGGTACTGGGCGGTCTTCACCCGGATGTGCCCGAGCAACGCCTGCTCATAGGCGCGCTCTGCTTCCAGCACCTGGAGAATGCTGTTTTCGCCTTGGGCATACGCTTGCTGGTTCAAGCGAAAACTACTGTCGGCGGCACGTAAGGCGTCCTCCTGGGCCAGGTTTGCCTCGGCGTCATGGTTGATGGCTTGCAGCGTGTCGGCGACCTGACCGAACGATGTGATGACGGTTTGCTGGTAGTCAGCGAGCGACGCGTTGTAGCCGTCGACCGCCGCCTGGCGCTCAGCCTTGAGTGTGCCGCCATTGAAGATCGGCCCCGCCACCCCGGCGGCGAACCCCCACAGTGCGGCACCGCCATTACCGGATGCCGACTGCGCAAGAAACGCTGTCAGCTCCACATGGGGATAGAGGTTGGCGGTCGCGACACCGACGGCGGCGCTGGCCATGTGCAGTTGCGCTTCGGCTTGCAGCACGTCCGGCCGGGTGTGGGCCATTTCCGAGGGCAAACTGACCGGCACGCCCGACGGCAAGGCAAACTCGCCAAGGTCGAAGTCGGGTGCGATCCAGTCGGCCGGGCCTTTGCCCGTCAGAATCGACAACCCATGCCGGGCCGAATCGCGCTGTTGAGCGAGGGGCGGCAGCAGCGTGCGGTCCTGTGCAAGCCGGGTTTCGGCCAGCGACACGTCGATCTGCGTGGTGGCGCCATTGGCATGCGCCATGCGCACCAGTTCGAGGTTCTTGGTGTCATTGGCCAACAGTTTTTCCACGGCTTGCATCTGCGCGTTGGCAGAGGCCATCAACAAAGCCTGGCTGGCGACATTTCCCGTCAGGGTCAGGTACGCCGCTTCGTAGCGATGTTTCTGGAAGGCTGTCAGCGCTTCCTGCTGTTCGACCTGTCGCTTGTTACCGCCGAACACGTCCAGGTCAAAACCAACCCGTGGACCGATGGCATAGAAGTTCGAGACAACCGGCTCCGGCCCGTTGTGGGTGCGTACGCGACCGGCCTGAGCGCCGAAATCGACCTGCGGATACAGCGCACCTTGCGCCGCTGCAACGGACGACGCGGCCTGGCGGATCGTGGCATCGGCAGCCACGAGTTCAAGATTGCCGTCGATGGCCCGGCGCACTACCTGATCGAGTTTTGGTGAGCGAAACGCAGACCACCAATCGCCAGTGACCTTCTTGCCCAGATCAATGTTGCCGCTCTGGCCAAGACGCTGCTCGGCCTGTTGGTCAAAGTGCTGCGACTGGCTGGGTGGCGGCATCTGATAATCAGGGCCAACCGCACAGGCGGACAGGAACATCAGCACCGACACTGCGCCAAACGTGGTTTTCAACGGCTGTGCATTGATGAAGCGCGCATTGGATTTCATGAGGCAAACTCCACGAAAACTAGTTGGTCGCAACGGGCTTGCGAAGAAAGATCACCAGTGGGCTCACCACCAGCATCGCGAACATCAAAATCTTGAATTGGTCGATCACGGCAATAAACGCCGCTTGCCCGGTGATCATTTCGTTAAGCCCCGCCAGTGCTTGCAGCGAGCCCGGTGCGGAATGCGCGACGGCGCCGTAGAGCGTGATATTGCTGGCCAGCGCCATGTGCATCGCGTGCATGTTGTTGAAGAAAAACAGCTGCACAATCGCAACGCCCAGGGTGCTTCCGTACACGCGGGACAAATTGAAAAAACCGGTGCCTTCCGGGCGCAACGCGGGGTCGAGCGTGCTGAACGCGACCTTGGTCAGCGACGGCATCAAGATGCCGATACCAATGCCCTGCACCGCCCCGGCCACCGCCACCGGCGACGCGTCCATCAGCGGCGAATAGCCGAGCATCATCCAGTTGGCATACGCCACGATGGCGACACCTGCTGCCACGAACAGCCGCCGGTCGAAACGCTCGGGCACTCGCCCCATAAACAGAAACGCACCGACCAGTCCCATGCCACGCGGTATCGTCAGGGCACCGGTGGTGTCAGGCGGGTAGCCGAGAATTTCATCGAGCATCGGCGAGGTCAGTGCCATGGTCGACAGCAGCACGAAACCCACGGCGAAAAAGATCACGGTCGACAGCATGAAGTTGCGGTCGTTGAACAAGCGCTTGTTGAGGAAATGCACCTTCGCGGTCAGCACATGCACCACGAACAGGTAGAACCCCAGTGCACAGCCGATCGCTTCCAGCCAGATCTCGGGGGAGGCAAACCAGTCCAGGCGTTCACCGCGATCGAGCAACATCTGCAGGCTGATCAACGACAGCGTGAAGGTGCCGAAACCAAAGAAATCGAACGTGGGACGTTTCTCGGCCTTTTTCTCGGCAAGCAGCAGCGCCATCACCAGGAAGATAAACGCCGACAGCGGCAGGCTGATGTAGAAGATCGGGCGCCAGTCGAAATGTTCGGCCACCCAGCCGCCGATGCTCGGGCCGCTGACGATGCCCAAGAGCACGATGGCGGTCCACGTCGCGCCAAACTTCGCGCGTTTCTCCAGTGGCAGCGTTTCCATGGCAATCGCCATCGACAGCGGCGCCAGCACGCCACTCGCCAGGCCCTGAATGATGCGCGCGCCGATGAATTCCAGCGGCGTCGTCGCCAGGGTCGCAAGCCATAAGCCCAGCATGAACATGACCAACGCGGTTTGGTAARCCCGCTTCAAGCCATAGCGCCCGGCGAGCCATTGAGCAATCGGCATCGTGATCGCGCTGGCGGCAAGGTACGAGGTGAAGATCCATCCAGCCTGGTCGTCGGTCATCGACATACTGCCCTGGATCAACCGGAGCACGGCATTGGGCAACGGCAGGTTGGCCGATTGCATATAAGTCGCAAGCAACGCGGCAAACCTTAACGCGCGCGCATTTTGAGGTCTGGCAGGAATGGCGTTCATCAGGAGGCACCTGCGGTCAACAATGCTTTGATTGGATACCACCACGACGTGCGATGCCCGGTATCGACCTTGACCGTGGCGCTGATCCCCGAGTAGAGCGGCATCTGCGGGTCGACCTCATCGAGTTCGAGGCGTACCGGTACCCGCTGCACCACTTTGACCCAGTTGCCGGTCGCGTTTTCGGGCGGCAGCAGTGCGAAATCCGAACCGGCGCCGGGGCTCATGCTGACCACGTGGGCTTTGAATTCGTGATCCGGATAGGTATCGATACGGATCGTCGCACTCTGGCCCGGGCGCATGTGCGCCACCTGCGTTTCACGGAAATTGGCCTCGATCCACACCTGGCGATCAGACAGCAGCGCAAACGCCGGCGCACCGTTGTTCACATAGTTGCCGACCTGCAAATCGTCGACCTTGGCCACGATGCCATCGTCCGGTGCATACACCGTTGCGTAGGACAGATTGAGCTGCGTTTCATCAAGCTGCGCCTGGGCCTCGCGAACGGTCGGGTGGCTGTCGACGTTGATGTTCGGGTTGCCGTTCAAGGCAACCACCGTGCTCGCGATCTGCTGTTCGATGGAGACGATTCGTTGCCGTGACACCTTCAGGTCGGTGTCTGCACGTTCATAAAGGGACTTCGAAACGAACTCGGAAGCGACCAACGCCTTCTTGCGGCCAAACTCCTTTTGATCGAAATCGGCCGACTCTTTGGCCGATTGCAGTTCCGCCTGTTGCTGGCGGTAGCTGGCCTTGAGCCCATCGATGCGCAACCGGGCTACGCTCAACTGCGCTTGTGCGCGGTCAACGGAAATCTGCAATGGCTTGGGGTCGATGCGGAACAACACCTGGCCCTTGCGAACCGGCTGGTTGTCCTCGACTGCAATGTCGATCACCTGGCCGGATGTGCGCGCATTGATCGAGGCCTTCGCCACACGGGCGTAGGCGTTATCGGTCGACATGAAAGGCTGGCCGGCCATGTAGTGTGCGTAGCCAATCGCCGCAAAGAGCGCCGGCAGGCCCACCATCAGCAGGGGACGCAGTGTCGCTTTAAGCAGTTTCCTGGCAGGCGTGCCTGTTGGGTTCGGCCCTGGGTGCTCAAAGGTTTGTGTCGCTGGAATGTCGAACTGTTTGGTCATGATCGAATACACCTTTAACCGGGAAGTCGGGGGCTAATACCCACAAAGAAACAGCCATGCCGTGCGCAGTCAGAAGGATCGCTCCGCCGCACCGTGTTTCGTCGCCGCAATACCCAGTTCGAGCTCCGCTACAACAAACCTTGAAATCAGGAACTTCTGGTTCCTTAATTTTGTGCGATAGTGTAAGAATATGCCTCGACCCACCTCCGCACAAGGATTTTGTACGCCATGGCACAAAAAAAGATTACCGAAGCAAAAGTCCGGGGAAGACCCCGCGCCTATGACCCGCAGACCGCATTGCAGCAAGCGCTTGGTGTGTTCTGGAGTACCGGTTATGCCGCCGCTTCCCTGGACAGCATCGCCACCGCGGCCGGCATGAATCGCCCCAGCCTCTATGCCGCTTTCGGTGACAAACACGCGCTCTACATCAAAGCGCTTGAGCAATATTGGGAATTTGCCGCCGCCGCCATGCACGAGGCGTTGACGGACCAGCAACTGACCCTGCGTGAAGCGTTGATGCGTTTCTATGAAGGTCAGCTGTCGATCTACTTCTCGGGCGAAGGCCAACCCCGTGGCTGCTTTGCGATCGGCACCGCAACGACCGAAGCCGTGGAAGATTCTGAAATCCGTGAGGTATTGTCAGATCGCCTGAGCCGACTCGATGCCGATCTCGAAGCACGCCTGCAAACCGCAATCACCACCGGAGAATTGAAAGACGACGTCGACCCGACAGCCCTCGCCGTCCTCGCCTCCTCCCTGCTGCACAGCATTTCGATACGGGCACGGGCGGGAAAATCCCGCGAAGAACTGACTGAACTGGCACGCAACGCAGTCAACGTGATCTGCGGTTGAGAGATTTTATGGCGGGCGAAAGACTCGAAGACATTCTGGCCGAACAGCTCGACGTGATTTTTTGCGGGATCAATCCGGGCATGACGGCCGCCGCCCAAGGGCATCATTTTGCAGGCCGGGGCAATCGTTTCTGGCGCACCCTGCATCTCGCCGGGTTCACCCCCGAGCAGGTGCGCCCGGAAAACGACCGGACGATTTTGCAGTATCGCTGCGGCTTGACCGCCGTGGTCGAACGGCCCACAGCGAGCGCAGATCAGCTGTCGCGCGATGAGTTCATGGCCGCCGCGGCAAGCTTCGAACAGAAGATCGCCCGCTACGGGCCGCGCGTTGTGGCGTTTCTCGGCAAAGCGGCGTACTGCGCGCTATCGGGCCGGCGCGACATTCCCTGGGGACTACAACCCGACACCTTCGGTCATGCACAGGTCTGGGTCTTGCCCAATCCGAGCGGGCGAAATCTTGCGTTCTCGCTTGATCAACTGGTGGGCGCGTATCGCCAACTCCATCAAAACTTGCACAAATCGACAGTAGGCTAAGCTAAGGGCAGCTTATTGCGCACGATGCTCGCTCCGGCAGGGTTTGGGTTTTTCTGAAGAGCGTCTGCAACAGCTATTTCAGACAGGCCCACACTATTCACGCAGGACTGACGTGATGACCGAGCCCCAACTCAGCTTTGATGAACTGAAGCGTGCCGCCGCGTCCGGCGAAATTGATACCGTCCTGGTCTGCATGGTCGACATGCAAGGCCGATTGGTCGGCAAACGATTCCAGGTCGAATTTTTCATCGACAGCGGCCATGAAGAAACCCACTGTTGCAACTACCTGCTGGCCGACGACATCGACATGGAACCCGTGCCGGGTTACGCCGCCGCCAGTTGGAGCAAGGGCTATGGCGACTTCGTGCTCAAACCCGACATGAGCACGTTGCGCAAGGTGCCGTGGCTGGAGTGCACGGCGCTGGTGCTCTGTGATGTGCTCGATCACCACCATCGACGCGACTTGCCGCACAGCCCGCGGGCGATCCTGAAAAAGCAGGTCGAGCGCCTGCGCGAGCGTGGCTATACCGGCATGTTCGCCTCGGAGCTTGAGTTCTATCTGTTCGACGAGACCTACGAGTCCATCCACAAGCGCAACTACTACAAGCCCAAAACCGCCGGCCACTACATCGAGGATTACAACATCCTGCAGACCACCCGCGAAGAGCCGGTGCTGCGGGCGATTCGCAAGCATCTGCAGGCCTGCGGCATCCCGGTGGAAAATTCCAAGGGTGAATGGGGCCCGGGGCAGGAAGAGATCAACATCCGCTACGCCGATGCCCTGACCATGGCCGACCACCACGTCATCATCAAACACGCCTGCAAGGAAATAGCGCAACTGCAAGGCAAGGCGATCACGTTCATGGCCAAGTGGCGCTATGACGCCGCCGGTTCCAGCAGCCACATCCATAACTCGCTGTGGGACAAGAACGCCAAGAAGCCGCTGTTCTTCGACGCCAAGGCCGAGTTCGGCATGTCGACACTGATGCGATCCTGGGTGGCCGGGCAGCTCAAGTACGCCAACGACATCACCTGCTTTCTCGCGCCCTACATCAACTCGTACAAACGCTTTCAGGCTGGCACCTTTGCTCCGACGCGGGCCGTGTGGAGCCGCGACAACCGCACCGCCGGCTTCCGGTTGTGTGCCGAAAGCAGCAAATCCATCCGCATCGAATGCCGCATCGGCGGCGCCGACCTCAACCCCTATCTGGCCTTTGCGGCCCTGATCGCGGCGGGCCTGGCCGGCATCGACGAGCAGCTCAACCTTGCGCCGCCCTTTGAAGGTGACGCCTACCTCGACGAACACCTGCCTGAAGTCTCCAAGACGTTGCGCGAAGCCAGCGCCGCGCTCCAGACCTCCACCATGTTGCGTGAAGCGTTCGGCGATGAGGTGATCGACCACTACGTGCACACCGCCGAATGGGAGCAGAAAGAGTACGACCGGCGGATCACCGACTGGGAATTGCAGCGCGGATTCGAGCGCTATTGAGCAGAGCATGACCGCCATGATCCAACTCATCTCACCGGTCGATGGCCGGATTTATGCCGAACGCCAATACGCCGACGCGACGCAGATCGAACACACGCTGGCGGCTGCCGCAGACGCCCAGGCGCACTGGAAACGCCGGCCTCTGAGCGAGCGCGCCGCCCTGTGCAGCGCCGTGGTGGACGCAATGCTGGCGATGAAAGACGACATCGTCCCGGAACTGGCCTGGCAAATGGGCCGCCCGGTCCGATATTGCGCTGGGGAATTGCGTGGTTTCGAAGAACGCGCCCGCCACATGATCGCCATTGCCCCCGAAGCGCTGGCCGCGATTGAACCCACACCGGTCGCGGGGTTTCGTCGGCTTATCCAGCGTGAACCGCTGGGTACGGTGCTGGTCATTGCACCCTGGAATTACCCTTACCTGACGGCGGTGAACACGATCATTCCGGCGTTGATGGCCGGCAACAGCGTCATCCTCAAACACGCCTCGCAAACGCTGCTGGTCGGTGAACGCTTTGCGCAAGCGGCGGCCCGCGCCCATCTGCCCGCCGGCCTGTTCAATAATCTGTTGCTGAATCACGACCAGACCGCCGCGATCATCGGTTCCGCACGCGTGCAGCAGGTGAACTTCACCGGCTCGGTGGGCGCCGGCCAGGCGATGGAAAACGCGGCCACCGGGCGCTTCCTCGGCCTGGGCCTGGAGCTCGGCGGAAAAGACCCGGCCTACGTGCGGGCAGACGCCCACCTCGACCACGCGGTGGAAAACCTGGTGGACGGCAGCTTTTTCAATTCCGGGCAGAGCTGCTGCGCCGTCGAGCGCATTTATGTCGATGAGAAAATCTACCCGGTATTTGTCGAGCGCTTCGCCGCGCTGACTCGCCAATACGTGCTCGGCAATCCTCTGGACGAAGCCACCACCCTCGGCCCACTGGTGACACCGGGCGCTGCGGTGTTCGTTCGTGGTCAGATCGCCGAAGCGCTGGCCCTGGGCGCCAAGGCACTGATCGACCCGACCACGTTCCCGGCTGACGCGCCGGGCAGTGCTTACCTCGCGCCGCAGGTTCTGGTCGACGTCACCCATCAAATGTCGGTGATGCGTGATGAAAGCTTCGGTCCGGTGGTCGGCATCATGCCGGTGGCCAGCGACGACGAAGCCATCGCCTTGATGAATGACAGCGAGTTCGGGCTTAGCGCCTCGATCTGGACCCAAGACCTCGCCGCCGCCGAACGTATCGGCAACGAAATCGACACAGGCACCGTATTCATGAACCGCTGCGATTACCTGGACCCGGCCCTGGCCTGGACCGGGGTGAAAAACAGCGGGCGCGGCGTCACCCTGTCGCGCCTCGGTTATGAACACCTGACCCGTGCCAAATCCTTCCATTTGCGCCATGAGATCTGAGCCATGAGCCTGACCGGGAATTGGAATTACCCCACGAGCGTCCACTTTGGTGTCGGCCGCATCGCCGAACTCGCCGACACTTGCCGCAGCCAGGGTATCGAGCGACCGCTGCTGGTCACCGACAGCGGCCTGGCGCGTGCGCCGATGACCATCGCCACACTGGATGCCCTGCGCGCTGCCGGCCTCGGCGTCGCGTTGTTTTGCGACCTCAAGCCGAACCCGGTGGAAGCCAACCTGGCGGGGGGGCTCGACGCCTGGCGCGCCGGCAACCACGACGGTGTGGTCGCCTTCGGCGGCGGCAGTGGCCTGGACATGGGCAAGCTCATCGCCTTCATGAGCGGCCAGACGCGCCCGGTCTGGGATTTCGAAGACATCGGCGACTACTGGACCCGCGCCGACGAAAGCCGCATCGCCCCGGTCATTGCCGTGCCGACGACCGCGGGCACCGGTTCGGAAGTGGGCCGTGCGGCGGTGATCATTGATGAACGCACCCACACCAAACGCATCATCTTCCACCCGAAAATGATGCCGCGCGTGGTCATCAGCGACCCGGCCCTGACCGTCGGCATGCCGGCCAAAATCACCGCCGGCACGGGCATGGACGCGTTGGCCCACTGCCTGGAATCCTACTGCGCCCCCGGCTTTCACCCGCTGGCCGATGGCATCGCCGTGGAAGGCATGCGCCTGGTGGCCAACGCGCTGGTGCGCGCCGTGCACATGCCGTCCGACCTTGAGGCGCGCGCGCACATGCTCGCGGCAGCGGCGATGGGCGCCACCGCGTTCCAGAAAGGACTGGGCGGGATGCATGCCCTGTCGCATCCGGTGGGCGCGCTGTACGACACGCATCACGGCATGACCAATGCGACCTTCATGCCGTATGTCCTGAAGTTCAATCGCCCGGCCATCGAAGAACGCATCACGCGCCTGGCCGCGTATTTACGCCTGCCCTCCCCCGGCTTCGACAGTTTTCTGGCCTTCATCCTCAAACTGCGCAAAGACATCGGCGTACCACACACGCTGGTCGAATTGGGGGTGGATGATCAACAGGCCGACCTGATCGCGGACATGGCGATTGTCGACCCGTCTGCCGGCGGCAACCCGCTGCCATTGACGCGGGCCGGTGCGGCGGAAATTTTCGACGCGGCGTATCACGGCCGCCTGTAGAGCAGTTGACTGTCGGCGCCCGACTTTTGAATGCAGCGCACGGACAGGTGGGAGACAGGAGCAGTACGACAAGGGGTTGAAAGCCAGACCGTCCGGAACCCCGGATGGATGCGTATCAAAACCTGATGGGGCACACAACATGAATCCAGCAAGCCAACCCGGCACCGACACGCCGCATGACGACGACGTCAAGGTGCTGCACAGCATGGGCTACGCCCAGCAGCTCTCGCGACGAATGGGGGTTTTCTCCAACTTCGCGATTTCCTTCTCGATCA
The DNA here is from genome assembly GCF_056405815.1 of Pseudomonas sp. P1_F1_2. Classification (NCBI taxonomy): domain Bacteria; kingdom Pseudomonadati; phylum Pseudomonadota; class Gammaproteobacteria; order Pseudomonadales; family Pseudomonadaceae; genus Pseudomonas; species Pseudomonas sp. P1_F1_2. Next base: position 15,484 of record NZ_JBFUBK010000090.1, read on the forward strand.
TTTGCATCCTCTCGGGCGGGATCAACTCACTCGCCCAGGGCACCTCCGGCGCGGGCGGCGCGTCCATCGGCATCGGCTGGCCGATTGGCTGCCTGATCTCCGGGGTGTTCGCCATGGCCATGGCGCAGATTTCCTCGGCGTACCCCACCGCTGGCGGCCTGTATCACTGGGGCTCGATTCTCGGCAACCGCTTTACCGGATGGCTGACCGCGTGGTTCAACCTCTTGGGGTTGGTCACCGTGCTGGGTGCGATCAACGTCGGCACCTATTACTTCTTTTTCGGTGCCTTCGGACCGGCACTGGGCATGGAAGACACGACCACCGTCCGGGTGATTTTCCTCGCGGTGCTGACGGGTCTCCAGGCCTTGTGCAATCACTTGGGAATCGGCCTGACCGCCAAGCTGACTGACTTTTCCGGGTATCTGATTTTTGCCACAGCGCTGGCGCTGACCATCGTTTGCCTGATCTCGGCGCCCAGCTATGAAGTCGCGCGGTTGTGGACCTTCAGCAATTACTCCGGCGATGCCGGCGGCGGTGTCTGGCCACAAGTGTCGAACGGCTGGATTTTCATGCTCGGCCTGCTGCTGCCGATCTACACCATCACCGGCTATGACGCCTCTGCGCACACCTCCGAGGAAACCCGCAATGCGGCCGTTTCAGTGCCACGCGGCATGGTCATGTCGGTGGTCTGGTCGTTGCTGTTCGGCTGGGTGATGCTCAGCTCGTTCGTACTGATGCTGCCGAACATGGACGAGGCGGCCAAACAAGGCTGGAACGTATTTTTTTGGGCCATGAACGCGCAGGTCAGCCCGACGCTGAAAATCGCACTGTATGTGGCGATCTTCATCTCGCAGATCCTCTGCGGCTTGGCGACGGTAACCTCGGTTTCGCGCATGATCTTCGCGTTCTCACGTGACGGCGGCCTGCCCTGCTCCAAAGCGCTGGCCTCGGTCTCGCCGACCTTTCGCAGCCCGGTGGCCGCGATCTGGACCGGTGCCACCCTCGCCGTTTTGTTCGACTGGGGATCGTCGGTGATCTCGGTGGGGGCAACGCCGGTCTATACGATCGTGGTGTCCTGCACGGTGATCTTCCTGTTCTTCTCGTTCATCATTCCCATCGTGCTGGGCCTGTTCACCTACGGGACCTCGAAATGGCCAACCATGGGCCCGTGGAACATGGGGCGCTTCTGGTACACCGTGTTTGCCCTGCTCTCGGTTCTGTCGATGATCATTATTTTCGTCATCGGCATCCAGCCACCGAACGATTGGGCGCTGTACATCACTATTGGTTTCCTGGTGCTGACGGCCATCGTCTGGTTCGGCTTTGAAGCCCGCCGCTTCCAGGGGCCGCCGGTGGGCGACATGATCGTCAAGCGCCAGGCAGAAATTGCAGCGGCTGAGGCGGCGTTGAACAAGCGCGCTTGAAGCTGATCGCCTTCGCCATAAAAAACGGGACGCTGAACGTCCCGTTTTTTATGCGAGTAAATAGATCAATGACTAAACGAGAGGGAGGCAGCTGTACGCAGGTTAGTCGACCGGGGAAGCTAGCAAAGCCGGCGGATTCTGGCGTACCCGTAGGCAACGTCGCAAGGGTGGTGGTGACGTGGTCTCTGTATCAGCCGGCTGCCGGTCAATTGCTGCCGGTCAGCACGGGCAGAAAGCGGCCGCGACCTTGCCGATCAACTCCACACACCCGGCATCAATCGCGACGCGCGCCCTGACTGGAACTACTTACCACCCCAGGTGGTGTCCGTCACGATGTATGCAAGCCGTTGCGTCTGGCCTTGATGGTCAATGTATTCCATGGTCACCGGATAAACTGCATCCTCGACGGGTGTTGCCGTCACCGAGACCACCTCGGCGATATCCAGGTGCATCCCATACTTATACTGAGTGTCGGCGACAGGTGACGGGCTGACGGCCAGCACCGGACCTGTAGTCAGCACCAGCATGACGAAACACAATGTTTTTTTCATTTTCGTTTCCTCAGTATTTCTGTAGCGCTTCGCATTCCCTGTCCAGTTGATCGAGTGACTGCCTGAGTCACTTTTGTGGTCGATGCAATCAACCAGTATGGACCCGTGATGGGTAACGCGCCCCATCAGGCGCGACTATAGATAAGCCGCGATCTCCTGCTCCGCCTCCTGGAAGTACGAACGGATGATACTGAACGACTGCTTCGCAGCGGGTGTCAGTGTCCGATGCCGGATCGTTACGATGCCCAGGGTCAGGTCTAGTTCAAAGGGTGGCTGCACATTAAGGATTGCGACGGACTTTTCCCTGAGCAGTTTGATCATGGCGAGGAAGGTGGTGGGAAAAAGCACGTCGGTACTGAGAATCAGGTCGTGCGCCGTCTCGATGTTATTGATGCTCGCGGCAAAGTTGGTCTCGATGGGCAACTGCATGCCATAGAGATGGGCCATCTTCAGTGCCAACATCTCACTGATGTATCCCGAGCCGATCAGCGGGTACTCTTTGAGGTCATCCATGGTCAGGCCCTTGCGCCCGGCCAGTGGGTGCCCGGCCCGGGCGAACCAGCCAAAACTGCATGTGTACAAAGGCTCGGCCATTAGCTCCGGGTAGCGGGCTGCCGCACCAACATCACCAATGAAGAAGTCGAGCTTTTCCTTTTGCAGGGCGTCCAGCAGCACATCGGTACTGTGTACCTGAGCCTGGATCTTCAAGCCCGGGCCCGTAGCAAGCAGTTGCCGGATTAGCGAGGCCAGGAAGTCAAGGGCAACCGAGGAGCCCAAGCCGAACGCGAGCGGACCATAGGCCCCATTCTTCATCAGATTCAGCGTTCGCGCCCCGTCACGCTCTTCGAAAACGATGCGCTTTGCCCGCTCGAGGTATTCCATCGCGAATGGCGTGGGATGCAAGCGACGATTAGTCCGGTCAAAGAGCGACACCCGCAGTTCGTCCTCCAGCGCCTTGATGCTTCTGGAGAGCGCCGGTTGACTCAGGTGCACCGCATCAGCCGCAGCGCTGAGCGATCCGGTGTTCATCAGGGCAAGAAAGTGCTGCAACTGTCGGGTGTTCATGGGTTTCTCACTTGCAGTTAATGCATGAAATCTGAATTTATTATGCAATTTACCATGATTTAACCATCTCATAGACTGGGTTCTCGTTTACCCCTACGGGACTTGACCATGACCAGATCGCCACTATTCGCGGACGGTGCCAGACCACTTGTTGCCATCGCCACCGATCGCGTGGATCGCTATGGCCATCCTGCGCATACCTTGCTGCACGGCTACGTGGACGCAGTGGCGAGTACAGCTCGCGCATTGCCCTTGGCGCTGCCCGCTGATCCCGATGCCATCGACTTCGACAGCCTGCTGGCCAACGTCGATGGGCTGGTGCTCACCGGCAGCCCGTCAAATATTTCGCCTCTGCGTTATGGCGGCACCGCTACGCCGGACATATCGACGCTGGACCTGGCCAGAGACGCAACGGTTCTACCGCTCGTCAGAAGGCTGGTGGATGCAGGGGTCCCGGTATTGGGCATATGCCGCGGCTTCCAGGAGATGAATGTTGCCTGGGGTGGCACGCTGGACAGTGCCGTTCATCAGCGCCCCGGGGCCATTGACCACCGCGAAGGTGACCATTCCAGACCCATTGTCGAGTGGTATCAGTACAGTCACGGCATCAAGGTTGCTGCGGGTGGACTACTGTCCCGACTGCATGCCGCGGATGATGCGCAAGTCAACTCCTTGCACCATCAAGGCATCGCAAGGCTTGGGACTGGCCTGACTGTCGAGGCCACCGCACCGGACGGGCTGATTGAGGCGTTTTCGGTCACTGGCGCCAGCAGCTTCGCCCTGGCGGTGCAGTGGCATCCGGAGATGCGCGTGCACGATGACCGACTGTCCCGCGACATATTCGAGGCATTTGGTGATGCCTGCCGACGCCGCCGCGAAACGCGCCTGCGTTCAATCGTACACGCTGCACACGTCGAGACTTTGACTTCATGATGAACGCAGAACACATCGACGATCTATTCAGTGATTCGTATGCACAAGCACGCGAAAAGTTTTTTGCGGCTGCCAACCAGCGAAGCCTGTCGATCGACAGCTATGAGCTGAATCTCAAGGGTGGCAGGGACGAAACGCTGGCAACGGATGTCGTGTTCGACGGTCCAAGGGACGCTTCCAAGGTGCTGATCGTGCTCAGTGGCGTCCATGGCGTGGAAGGTTTCCCTGGATCGGCCGTGCAGACTGGCGCACTACAGCTCGATCCGCCCAAGCCGGACGACACGGCGATTCTCTATGTTCACGCGATTAATCCGCACGGCTTTTCCCACCTGCGCCGAGTGACCCAGGAAAACGTAGACCTGAACCGTAACTTTATTCAGTTCGACGGTCCGCTTCCGGAAAACGAGGGTTACCACGAAATTCATGAGGCCCTGCTTCCTGCGCAATGGCCCCCCGAGGATGATCAGGTATTGCAGCAATACCGTATGACCCACGGTGATAAGAAGTTCCAGTGCGCCATCTCCCTGGGCCAGTACCATTACCCGGATGGCATGTTCTTTGGTGGACTGACGCCGACCTGGAGCAACACCACCTTCCGGCAGATCCTGCGTACCTATGCGGCAAACGCCACGGTCATCGCTTCTGTGGACGTCCATACCGGACTCGGCCCCTATGGCTACGGGGAAAAAATATTCGCCACCCGCGACATCTGCACCCTGGAGAAAGCCAGGAACTGGTGGGGTGAGATCACCGACGTACATGCCGGCAGCTCTACCAGCGTGCCGATGAGCGGCCCCATTCAGGTGGCCATTTCGCAGGAATGCCCAGCGGCTAAACACATCGGCATCTGCCTGGAGTTTGGTACCTACCCGATTGAGCAAATAATCACGACGCTGCGGGCTGATCACTGGGTTTTCCGTCACGGCAAGCAGAACACGGCGCAAAGCAGCGAGATCACCCAACGACTCAAGGATTTGTTCTACCCCAACCACGCGGACTGGAAAACACCCGTTTGGACGCAAGCCAGCCATGTCGTGACTCAGGCACTACAAGGGCTGGAAAACTGGTAAGGGCAAACATCGGAAAACAGGGACTTGTTTAAGATTAATTCTAATAAATACAGAGATCTTGATCTATGAACTACTCGACAGTATCGATCACTGAGAACCCGAGTGAGGAAAGTCCTGAAATGGCAATTCCACACCCCACCCTCAGCAAGAAATCAGTTGCCGCCGCGGTGGCTGGTAATGCGCTCGAGTTCTATGACTTTGTCATCTATGCGTATTTCGCAATCTACATCGGCAAAGCCTTTTTCCCGGTGTCAGGCGAGTACGGCAGCCTGATGGCAGCGGCAGCGACCTTTGGCGTCGGCTTTCTCGCGCGGCCACTGGGCGGTGTGCTGATCGGCACCTTTGCCGACAAGGCCGGGCGCAAACCGGCAATGATCCTGACAGCGGCCCTGATCACCCTCGGCACGCTGGGCGTCGCCATCACGCCGAGCTACGAAACGATCGGTATCGCGGCCCCCATCTTCGTGGTTTTTTGCCGTCTGCTGCAGGGCCTGGCCCTGGGCGGCGAGCTGGGTCCTGCGACCTCACTGTTGATTGAAGCTGCACCCCCCGGCCGCCGTGGCTTCTACGCCAGTTGGCAAGTCGCCAGCCAAGGCTTGGCCGTTGCCGTGGGTGGCATGCTCGGGGTGGTGCTGTCCCTGAGCCTGAGCACTGAGCAATTGGCGAGTTGGGGCTGGCGGATTCCGTTCCTGCTGAGCCTGGTGCTGATCCCTCTGGTGGTGTACATGCGCAAGTCCCTGCCCGAAACCCATCAGGACACGCAAGAACGCAGCGGTAGCGCGATAGTCGGCGAGGTGCTGCGTAACCACAAAAAGATTTTGATCCTCGGCATGATGCTGTTCGCCTCGATCGCGGTCGCATCGCAGATTGGCAACTACATGGTGAGCTACGCGGTACAGGTCCTGAAGCTGCCGGCAGCGGTTGCTCAAAGCAGTGTGCTGATCGGTGGGATTGTGACCTTTGCCTTTTCCCTGATTGGTGGGCACCTGAGTGATCGTTACGGACGGCGCCTGACCAACATTTTGCCTCGGGTCGCGCTGACCTTGCTGATCGTCCCGCTGTTCCTGTGGCTCACGGGTTCACCAAGCCTGGTCACGTTGCTAACCGTTAATGCGGTACTTGCAGCCCTGACTGCCATGTTTGGCGCGGCGGGTATCGTCCAGGTACCGGAGCTGTTGCCGATCGCTGTGCGCAGCACCGGCCTGTCAATTACCTATGCCATTGGTGCCGCGATATTTGGTGGCAGTACCCAATTCATCGTCACTTGGCTAATTGCTGCAACCGGCAGCCCCATGGCCCCCGCCTGGTACTTGGTCGGTATCAGCATAGTTAGCCTTATTGCCATGCGGATGCTGCCTGAATCACGTGACACCAACGTTCAGGAATAACCGCTGGCACCCCGTGGAAGATTGAATTTTTGCGAAGAGGGAGTTTGAAAAGCGCTCAAAAAGCGCCTTCGGCCTCCCTATAAAACAACAACAATAATTTCAGACGTTTGTCTGTTAACACCACAGTTATAGGCACAGTCAATGTACCGCACAGAAAAGTTGCCAGTATGGTCGGCGGGTATGCTCGCGGCTGTTATTTCAGCGTCGCCGGTTTATGCAGAGGAACATGGGTTTGCCAAAGACAGCACCCTGACGCTCAATACCCGTCAGTGGTATTCCCATGAAATCGGCAGCAAGGCTGTGCACTTCCGCGCACAGACCAATGAAGGCCCCCGCGCGGTGCGAGACCGTACTGCCTGGGTGCAGGGTTTCAAGCTGGATTACATATCCGGTTTCACTCAAGGCCCCCTGGGGTTTGGTCTCGACGTCTCAACCTATTCGGCAGTGGCGCTGGAGCGCAGCCAGCTGGCAACGGCTGGCGGCAGCAACCGCGTGCTGGTGGACAAGGACGGCAATGTGGTCGACGACTGGAGCAAAATCGGCGTGGCGGCGTTGAAGGTAAAACTCGCGCAGACAACGCTCAAAGTCGGTCGGCAGCAGATGTCCAGAACGCCGGTCATGGGTTACGCAGACACCCGGACTCTGCCTGCTTCCTTCGACGGTGTTTCGCTGGAAAGCCATGATATCGACGGTCTGACGGTCAAGTCCGGGTACTTTGACAGAGCATCCCCCAGGACCGGCGCGGGCACTCAGGATCTGACCCCGACCTATACGTACAGGCACGTCACCGGCGATTTCATTGCCTACGGTGGCGCAGACTACGTGACCAAAGGTGGATGGCGCGCCAGTGCCTACCTGTCGCGCTTCGACGATATCTGGGACCGTGAATACTTCGGCCTGGGCAAGAAATACCAGTGGGGCCCGATCAGTACCGACATGCAGTTGGATGTCTATAACACTCAGTCGAGTGGAGCCGAGAAAGGGGGTTATATCGACCAGCAGGCCTACGGCCTGAGCGTCGCCCCGACCTGGAAAAACCATACGCTGAAGTTTGGACTGCAGAAAATCGATGGCGACGAATTCTTCGACTTTGTCGGTGAGTCGAATGCGATCAACCTGCCCAACCTCGGGCTCTCGAACTATAACGGGCCAAACGAAAAGTCGTTCCAGGTTAATTATATGACCGACTTTGCCGCTTACGGCCTGCCAGGCTTGAAGACCTCTATTTGGTACATCAAGGGCTGGGGCATCGATGCTACCCACTACAATGGTGGCTCAAACGGAATGTATGCCGACTTTAAAAAACAGGACAACGAAAACGAGTATGAAGTCGGCACGCTGGCCAGCTACACCTTGCAGTCTGGTAATTTCAAGGGTGCGAGTGTGATGAGCGGCTATGTCTGGCACCGGTCCAGCCCACTCCAGCTGGAAAACAATATCGAAGAGTTCCGCTTGATTATCAACGTTCCCTTCAAAATTCTGTAACCCGAGCAAATGCCAGTAATCAGCAATACTGGAGGAGAATAAGGCGCGTACGGACTTATTCTGGTTTTGTATAAACAGGGTAGCTTTTGATTCAAAAGCACTCACTGCTTTTGGCCGTTTTCTGTCTCTCGCCAAGGGCAGCAATCGGCCCAGAGTGTGTCAAAACGCCTTCGCGAACCCTTGCTATGATTTCTGAGGATTTCATCGCAGGGATCGCCCATGAGCGCTTTATCCGAGGTGAACATCGAGGCCAAGGCACCTTACTTCCAGAGAGCCTCGACGACTACATCAGCGATACCAATCCGGAGCGCGTAGTCGACGTCTTTGTCGACGAACTTGATCTGGTCAATCTGGGTTTTGAAGGTGCCGTTCCAGCCGATACTGGCCGGCCCGCTTACCACCCCGCGATCATGCTGAAGATCTACATCTATGGCTATCTCAACCGCATCCAGTCGATGCCGACGTTTGGAGCGAGAAGCCCAGCGCAACGTCGAACCAATGTGGCTGATCGGGCGTTTTGCACCCGATTTCAAGACCATCGCCAACTTCCGAAAAGACAACAGCAAGGCCATCCGAGGCTTCTGTCGCCAGTTCGTTGTGCTGTGTCAGCAGTTGGGATTGTTCGGAGAAAATCTGGTCGCTTGTCACGATGCCGGCATCACCGCCTATGTGCCCAAACCGATGATCTCTGGAGCCAAGGCTGACGGGCGTTTTAATAACGATGCGTTCATCTATGACGCGGAAAAAACCAATACATCTGCCCGGCTGGAGAGGCGCTGATCTGGTGCGGCGCACTCCCTGACCCGAAAACGGGCCGGGGTGAGCGCGGTGATGAGTTTGAATGTGCTCGCCTACAACCTGAAACGGGTCATGAGAATCAACGGTGCTCACGGTTTGATGAAGGTGCTGTTGGCATAAAAAAGGCTGGTTTTGGCCCATCCCTGAGGCTGTAAAAACAGCGTTGACGTGTTCTAGGTCGAGACTTATGCGACCCACGGCGTTGACTGCGCAATCGCTCAGCCAACGAACGTCGATGATCGAAAGCGATGAGGCCATGAGCGTTTTTACACACTCTGGGCCAATAGCGGACGTTGACGGAGGTCTCCTTTCGCAGGGTTGTCCGTCAGATTTGTCCAGGAAACCCGGGGCGCTCAGTCCGTCGGCTGGCGTGGGGGATGGACAAGGACGCGGCCTGTCAACCCCGGTGGCTCAGTCGCTGATGTCTTCCGCGTAGTGGCAAGCCACCTGGCGGTTATCGAGAGGGCGCAGGGCTGGCTCTTCGGTGCTGCAGCGCTCGGTGGCATACGGGCAGCGCTTGTGGAARGCGCAGCCGGACGGTGGGTTCAGCGGGTTGGGCAACTCGCCGACGATTTTGATTTTCGGCTTGTTCGGGTCCGGGTGAATGGTCGGTGTGGCCGACAGCAGCGCCTGGGTGTACGGGTGCAGMGGACGCTCGTARATGTCGTTCTTCGGACCCATTTCTACCGGGCGACCGAGGTACATCACCATCACGTCATCAGCCACGTGTTGCACCACCGCCAGGTTGTGCGAGATGAACACGTAGGCGGTGTTGAACTCTTGCTGCAAATCCATGAACAGGTTCARCACCTGCGCCTGGATCGACACGTCCAATGCCGAGGTCGGCTCRTCCGCCACCAGCACTTTAGGCTGCAACATCATCGCGCGGGCCAGGGCAATCCGCTGGCGCTGACCGCCGGAGAACATGTGCGGATAACGCTGGTARTGCTCGGGACGCAAGCCCACCTGCTTCATCATCGCCTGGACTTTYTCGCGACGTTCGGACGCACTCAGGTTGGTGTTGATCAGCAGCGGTTCACCGAGCTGATCACCGACTTTTTGCCGWGGRTTGAGCGACGCGTACGGGCTCTGRAACACCATCTGCACGTCTTTGCGCAGTTGCTTGCGYTGGGCCTTRTCGGCGCCGGTGACTTCCTGGCCGGCGATTTTCAAGGAGCCGGAGGACGGCTCTTCGATCAGGGTCARSGCMCGGGCCAGGGTGGATTTGCCGCAGCCTGATTCACCGACGACGGCAAGGGTTTTGCCGGCATGCAGTTCAAACGACACGCCGTTGAGGGCGCGCACGGTCGCATGGCCCTTGAACAGGCCGCGGGACACTTCGTAGTGACGGGTCAGGTCGCGGGCGGTAAGTACGACGGCCATTACGCCACCTCCTGGTTCAGCGGGTAGAAGCAGCGGGCGAGGCTGTGGCTTTTCGGGTCCAGGGCCGGGCGCGTGGCGCGGCAGCTGTCTTGCACATACGGGCAACGCGGCGACAGCAGGCAGCCTTGCGGACGGTCGTAGCGACCGGGAACGATGCCCGGCAGGGTCGACAGGCGTGTGGCACCGAGGCTGTGTTCCGGAATCGCCTTGAGCAGCGCTTCGCTGTAAGGGTGCGCYGGAATGTCGAACAGCTGGGGCACCTGACCGACTTCAACCGCTTGACCGGCGTACATCACGCACACGCGCTGGGCGGTTTCGGCCACGACCGCGAGGTCGTGGGTGATCAGCACCAGGCCCATGTTCTGCTCTTTCTGCAACGCCAGCAGCAGGTCCATGATCTGYGCCTGAATCGTCACGTCCAGGGCGGTGGTCGGTTCGTCGGCGATCAGCARTTTCGGYTCGCCGGCAATCGCCATGGCRATYGCCACACGCTGGCTCATACCGCCGGACAGTTGGTGCGGGTAGGCGTCCATACGGCTGGCGGCGCCGGGGATTTCCACTTTTTCCAGCAGCTCGATGGCACGCTTGCGSGCTTGCTTGCCGGACATTTTCAGGTGCAGGCGCAGCACTTCYTCRATCTGGAAACCGACGGTGTAGCTCGGGTTCAGCGCGGTCATCGGGTCCTGGAAGACCATGGCCAGGTCTTTGCCGACGATTTGCCGACGCTGACGGTTGCTGAGCTTGAGCATGTTCTTGCCGTCGAAGTTCAGGGCGTCGGCAGTGACGATCCCCGGGTGTTCGATCAGGCCCATCAGCGCCATCATGGTCACGGACTTACCCGAACCCGACTCGCCAACGATGGCCAGGACTTCGCCTTTTTCCACGGTAATGTCGAGCCCGTCGACCACCGGAACGGCGTTCTTGTCGCCGAAGCGAACGTTGAGATTCTTGATTTCTAACAGTGACATTTGAATCTCCTCAGGCGGCGTTCTTGAGTTTCGGGTCCAGCGCATCGCGCAGGCCGTCGCCCATCAAGTTGATTGCCAGCACGCTGAGCAAAATGGTCARACCMGGCAGGCTKACCACCCACCAGGCGCGTTCGATGTAGTCGCGAGCCGAAGCCAGCATGGTGCCCCACTCAGGGGTTGGCGGTTGTACGCCAAGGCCGAGGAAGCCCAGTGCSGCGGCATCGAGAATCGCCGARGAGAAGCTCAAGGTSGCCTGAACGATCAGCGGYGCCATGCAGTTCGGCAGCACGGTGATGAACATCAGGCGGGGCAGCGTGGCTCCGGCCAGGCGCGCAGCGGTCACGTAGTCGCGGTTCAGTTCGCCCATCACCGCCGCGCGGGTCAGTCGAACATAGGACGGCAGGGACACCACGGCGATGGCGATCACGGTGTTGATCAGGCCAGGGCCGAGGATGGCGACAATCGCCACGGCCAGCAGCAGCGACGGCAGCGCCAGCATGATGT
>NZ_JBFUBK010000091.1:0-26844 GCF_056405815.1 Pseudomonas sp. P1_F1_2
GGTATTGGGGGTCGAAGATGAAATGGTGTTCATCGTGCTCCGCCAGAATCTGGAAATTATCGTTCTCCGGTACGGCAATGGCGCTGTGCATGGCAGCGTAAATCAGTTGTCCAACACGTTTGGCGAATGTGGGGTCTTGGTGCTTTTTGATGTCGACGCGAACCAGTGGCATGGGGTGTCTCCAGATAGACAGCCGGTCAATTGAAAATACATGACAGGTGTCCTTTATCAAGGGAAAGCTGCTATTTGGCGATGAAACACCCATGTAGCTTTCAGGAAGTAACACAGAGTGTCTTTAAGCGCGGAAGTTAAACAGGTGAGCGCTTCTAAATAATCGAGGAAAATTCCGACAATTTTTGGAGGGTGAAATGGCCTCCCGCGTCCACGGATTCGGATGCCTTCAGTTACCTGTTTCAGATTAAGGCCACACTGGCCGACGGATATTGCCGCAGATTAATAGGGCGCCCGGAAACTATGGTCCTCCCGTTGCATGTCTCGCCGCTTGCGTGGGCCGTCAGATCAGAAGCTTCAAGTATCCCTTGGGCGAACACCCTGTCCGCTCTTTGAAACACCGATAAAAAGTCGACAATGAGTTAAACCCCGCAGCACTGGCAATCTCGTCGATCCGCGCCGCATGACGTTGCTCGTTCAACCGGCCCAACGCCTCCTCAAGCCGCAACTCATTGAGAAATGTATAAAATGTCTGACCTCGAACCTGATTCAGAAAAAACGAAATCTGGTTACGTGTATAACCCGTCGACGCTGCGACAAGCGACAGATCAAGTCGCGGATCGAGATAAGGCTTCGACCGCTCGAAGTACTGCTGCAGATCATTGGCCAGCGCGCCGACCTGACGAGCCGATAACCCCAACCGGCTGACGGCGTCAGCGCTGTACGCCGGGCGAATGACCATTGGCGCCTGGGTGACCAGCACCGCGTGCTCGTTGACTTTGACAATCAACCCGTCCTTGACCGTCAGTGCTTCAACCGTACTGAATGAAACCAGGCCATCGCTGCCATTGAGCGTCACCCGGTACTGAAGGAACGCGGTGTTGCCATCGATGCGCAGGCGATCGGTGTAGGTCTGCAACTCTTCTGATCCTGACGGCATGCTTGCGCCGAGGTAGTCGCGCAGCTGTGCATAGTCGATGGTGCGGTTCTGGAAAAAATCGTGGTATTCGACGTCGGGGTGATACAGCGCCATCACACCGTCCAGATCGCATCGCTTCCAGGCCTGGTGATAACGCACAGTCACTTCATGAGTTTGCACACTCGACGGGTCCGCAAGGAAGGTGGGGGTGGTGGGTAAATCAGGTACTTCCACGACGGACTCCATGGCGAAGATCAGGACGAAGCCAAGAGTATTCCAGAAACGCCGGTTTTCCTCCCGTGTCCGCTGCGAGGTTTGCGCCTGTGAAAGCGTCGGCCATTGCTTTAGCGTCGGCCCATGAATTTTCTGGAGCAGGCGTGCATGACATTACCTATTGAAAACCGCTCTCTGGCCGAAGCCCGGCCTTACCCTGTCTGGCAGGAAACCCGGACGGATGCGCCCGCCGCGCCAAGACTGACCGGCGAGTTATCGTGTGATATTGCCATTGTGGGCGGCGGGTTTGTCGGGTTATGGACTGCATTGATTGCCCGTCAGCGCTGGCCCGACGCGACGATCGTGGTGCTGGAAGCCGGGCAGTGTGGCGGTGAAGCCAGTGGTCGTAATGGCGGGTTCTGCGCGCCGAGCATCTCCCATGGCGTATCCAATGCACTGAAACGCTGGCCCAGGGAAGCAGAGCAACTGGTGCGGCTGGGTCGGGAAAACCTGGTGGCATTCGAGGAGGATTTGCAGCGTTATGGCATGGACGCAAGCTTCGAGCGTTCGGGAAAGTTGAACGTGGCGAGTCAGCCTTGGCAGGTCGATGGGCTGAAATCGATGCAACGCAACTATGCGCGTTTTGGTATCGCCTGCGAGTATCTGGAAGGCAGTGAACTCAAGTCGTATCTCGATTCTCCGGTCTATGTCGCAGGGGTTTTCGAACCCAATTATGCGTTGCTGAACCCGGTGAAAATGGTCGCGGAACTGCGCCGCGTGTGCCTCGCACACGGGGTGCAGTTGTTCGAGCATTCGCCGGTGTCGACCTTGCGCGAGGACGGTTTTCATCAAGTACTGGAAACCGGTCTGGGGACCATCAAGGCAGCGAAGGTCGCACTGGGCACCAACATCGCGCCACCGTTGCTGGGCTCGCTGAAGTCCAAGGTCATCCCTATTTATGACTATGCCCTGGCAACCCGGCCCCTCGACGATGCTCAATTGCGCGCCATCGGTTGGGTCGGGCGCTACGGTATTGCCGACAGCGGCAATCAGTTTCATTACCTGCGAAAGACCGAGGACAACCGGATTCTCTGGGGCGGTTACGACGCCATCTATCACTTTGGCAGCCGACGTGATGAGGCATTGACGCAGCGTCCCGAGAGCTTCGCGACACTGGCGCAACAATTTCAATCGGCGTTCCCGGCATTGGCGGATGTCACGTTCAGTCATGCCTGGGGCGGCATCATCGACACCTCGGCGCGCACCACTATGTTCTGCGGCACCTCGCCAAACGGGCGCATTGCCTATGCCCAGGGCTTCACTGGACAGGGCGTGTCGGCCAGCCGTTTCGCAGCCTTGACCCTGCTCGACCTGCTGGAAGGCAAAGCCACTGAACGCACAAAACTGGCGATGACCTCGACCGCGCCGTTTCCGTTTCCCCCCGAACCCTTGCGTTACGTGGGCGTGTCGCTGGCGCAGCGCTCGCTGGCCCGCGAAGACCTGACTGGGCACCGCGACTGGCTGCTCAAAGGGTTTGACGCGCTGGGCATCGGTTTCGATTCTTGATCTGGAGTGACAATGACCATGAGTAAACCCGAACACGTCATCGACTTTGCCAACCCCGATTTGCCCGTCGTCGAGCTGGAAACCAGTGATCCCGCGCTGGTCGACGTGCCCTTTCGCAGCCGGAGCTGGCGGCATTTCGTGGACCCGCAAAAAAAGGCCACCGGTGGCATCTGGGAGGCGCCCGAACATCTGGAGCGTTGTGAGTGTGATTACGACGAGCTCTGCCATTTGCTCGAGGGGCATGTGCGTTTGACCGACAGCCACGGCATCAGCCAGGAGTTCAAGGCCGGCGCCACATTTGTCGTCGCCGCAGGGTTCAAGGGAACGTGGGAAAACCTGACACCGGTGCGCAAGGTGTTCATGATTCTCAGGGACTAAGCCTCAGTCCACCCGCGCAATCATTTCCGGTTCCCGCATCAGCCAGTCTGCAAGCGGTGGGTCAGGCGTTGTGCAGCGCCATGATTGCCCGTGCGGCGATGTCAGTACCGCGAGTCGCCTGCATGTTTTTGCTGAAGGCTTCGAGGCGTTGCTTCATCGATTGATCGCTCAGCAACTGTTCGAGGGCTGCAGGTAATGCCGACAACGGATCGGCGAACCGTGGCAGGTAGCGGCCGACGCCGACTTCCTCGGCACGTGCGGCGTTGTCGTGGCCGTCCCAGCAGTAAGGAATGATCAATGACGGCAAGCCGAAGTACAGCGCCTCGCAGAAACTGTTGTTGCCGCCGTGGTGGATGAACAGCTGACATTCCTTGAGCACGGCCGGTTGCGGAAACCAGCTGTCCAGGTACACGTTGTCGGGCACGGTGGTGTACGTGTCCCGATAGGCACCGACGTTGATCAGGAAGCGATAGGGCAGGTGTTCGATAGTGCCAATCAGGCGCTTGATCATGCCGGTGTCGGCAGCCCCAAGGCTACCGAAGCTGATGTAGATCAGCGGTGCGTCGTTGTGCCGTGGAAAGCCTGGAACGATGTAAGGCGCCTCGCGCCGCACACAGCCGTCGAGGTAGACATAACGCTGCGAGTCCAGCGGCAACAGGCGTTCATAACGCACCGGCGTCGGCGACAGCAGCAGGTTGAGCCATGGCGAATCGACAAGAAACTGGCCAGGCGGGCAAGGCGCTGTGCCGTTGCTCGCGAGAAATTGCAAAAAGCGTTCATGTGCCGGCGCGACGACTTTCTGGTAATGCTCGGTAAACCGCTCACGGCCGTCCCTGTCGCTGGCCAGGCAGCCCGACAGATACGGCGGTACGGCGGCATCCGGCAGCTCGGTTTCGGCGCAGGACACCATGCGCACCCAAGGGCAGCCGGCGTTGGCGATGGCGGGGAACATGACCACGTTGTCGAGGACGATGACGTCCGGCTTCAGTCGACCGAGCAACTGTTGCAGCGGTTTTTCCGCTTCGATGGCGGTGTCGATGATCGCTTCCCAGGCCGGCGCCACATAGCTGTCGATCTGTGCCAGTGGCGTCTGGTCGAAGTAAGGAATGTTGCGCTCTATGAACCGTTCCCAGTAATGCTGATGTTCCGCCGCCGACAGTGGGCTGGCTTGCGGGATCGGGTACTCGTCGAAGCCGTACTCGGCGAAGAGTCCCTGAAAGTGTTCGTGGCAGATGAAGACCGGTTTTGCTCCCTGCTCACGCAGCGATTGGGCGATCCCAATGCAGTTCAAGGCCGCGCCGAAACTGGCTTCCGGAAACATGGCGATAAGTTTTTGTGTGTGCATGGCGGAGGTATTCCATGGCGGGTAACGCCCGCCGATCCTGAAGATGTCTGGATGCTGTCTTATTTTATAAAAAAAATCATCCTGTTTTTTAAAACTCAGCGACGTCCGAATGACTGGCCCTGCGGGATACCGCGATTAGCCGTTTGCGGGCGCTGCGCGGCGCTCAGGCGCAGGTGCAGGCGCAGCACGTCGGCAGCGATCTCCAGCTGCCCGCGCTCAATGTGCGCAATGATTTGCAGGTGTTCGCGCAGGGCTTCTTGCAGGCGATGCACGCTGACGGTCGGCAGCAGATTCGGCAGGCGCCGCAGGCTCTGATGCTGGAGCAGGGCATCGCCGATAAAGCGGTTGCCGCAACTCTGGGCGATCAGTTCATGAAAGCTGATGTCCAGCTCGCGAAACTGTTGGATATCGAAGTGCTCAACCGGGCTCGCGAGCAACAACTGCATGGCGCTGCGCAACAGGGACAGGCGTTGCGGGTCGGCGTTGAAGTTGGGGTTGAGCAGCGCTTCCGGCTCCAGGATCAGGCGGAACTTGAGGCTTTCTTCGAGTGCGGCGAGGTTGTTCAGCGAAGGGCGAAACAGCCAGGACTGGCCGGGGCCGCGCTCGATGGCCTGACTTTCACTGAGTTGCGCCAGTGCTTTTTGCGCCGCCGGCCGGCCGATGTCGTAGCGGCGCATCAGTTCGCTGATGCTGATGCTGTCCCCAAGGCGGCCGGCCATGCGGTCGCGCAGGACCGAGGTTGCCAGTTCCTCTTCCTCGGCTTGCGGCAATGCGGCGTTGAAGTGCTGGCCGGTCGGCAGTGCGGCCAGTCGGTAGCCTTTGCCGGCTTCATGGCTCAGCAGGTTTTCTTCCAGCAGCACTTTCAGTGCGCCACGAATCAGTGTGYGCGACACCTGAAAAGTACGGGCCAGTGCTTGTTCTGCCACCGGGGCGCCGGCCACCAGGCCGGTTTCCTGGGTGTGTTCCAGGATGCGCCGGGCGAGTTCGAGGTGATTGGTGCGAGGTTTTTTTTCGGGTGTTGTGCTCAAGCTTCTTATCTCTTTTGGTCGCTTCGACTCAGGTGCTCATCTTATGCCATGCACCACAAAAACGTCAGGCGCGAAAAAACCGTTGACATAAAACCATGCTGGTCCTAATTTCTAAAAAAAAACACCAATACTGTTTCTCTTTTTGCCGTACTGCCTTCGAACACAAAAATAAACAATCGTCGGGTGAGTATTATGAGAAAGCTGAAAGGCCTTATGTGTCTGGGATTAAGTGTTTCCCTGGCGATCGCATCACAGGCTGCAAGTGCAAAAGATATGGTGATTTCCATCTGGGACGGTTACATGGCCCCGGATGCGCTGGACAAGTTCAAAGCGGCCAGCGGCGTTGACATCGACAAGGCTTTGCACGCGACCAACGAAGAAATCATGGGCAAGCTGATGGCGTCTGGCGGTGAAGGCTATGACGTTGTGTTTGTCTCCTCACCGTTCGCCGAAGTCCTGCACAAGCAGGGTCTGCTGGCGGATATCGATCCGGTCAAGGTTCCCAACCTCAAGAACCTCTATCCCGAAGCCACCCAGCTGGAATATGACCCGGGCAACCATTTCTCGGTGCCGTATACCTGGGGCACGACCGGTATCTGCTATCGCTCCGACAAAGTGACGCCGGCGCCCACCAGCTGGAATGAGCTGCTCAACCCAAGCGATGCGCTCAAAGGCAAAGTGACGATGCTTGCCACTGACCGCTGGATGCTCGGCGCCGCTTTCCTGGCCAAGGGCTGGTCGGTCAACGACAACGACGCAAGCCACGTCGCCGCCGTCCGCGACCAGTTGATCGCTACCAAGAAACGCATCCTCGCCTTCGACGACACCACCTTCTACTCGAAACTCGCTTCCGGCGAATCGCTGATGGCCCACGCCTGGGATGGCTGGTGCAACTACGGGACCCAGGCCAACGCGGCGATCAAATTCGTCGTGCCCAAAGAAGGTTCCGATCTGTGGGTGGACACCATGGTCGTGCTGAAAAGCTCGAAGCATCAGGAGGAGGCGTTCAAATTCCTCAACTTCATGCTCGCCAAGGAAAACCACGTATGGGTTGCGGAAAACATCCTCTACAAAATCCCCAACCAGGCCGCAATGGCCGGTTTGTCCGCTGACCTGCTCAAGCAATATCCCAACTTGACCATCGCCCCGAGCGAGTTGTTGAAGATGGAGCAATTGCGCGATCTGGGCGGCACCACCCAGAAAGCCTATACCCGGGCCGTCACCGAAATCATGGCGGCGCAGAACTAAGCCTCAACAACCGTAAGCCGCATCAAACCGAGGCATGCCTGCATGCCTCGCCACGCTCGCAAGCCGCCTCTGTTCCGGGGCGGGAGGATATGGGTAATGAGTGCTTTGCATGCTGACAGGCGTTTGTCGGCCTGGCTTCTTGCGCCCGGCTTTGGCTGGCTGCTGATATTTCTGGTGGTGCCGTGCATTCTGGTGCTGGTCTACAGCTTCGTCGAACGCGGTGCCTACGGCGGCATCGACTGGCTGTTCACCTGGGAAAACTACCAACGCGCATTCGATCCGTTGTACCTCGGGATCCTGCTCAAGTCGGCCAAAATCGCCGGCCTGGCGACGCTGTTTGCGGTGCTGATCGGCTATCCGGCGGCCTACGCGATTGCCCGCGCTCCGCGGCGCCATCAAGCGGTGTTTCTGTTTCTGGTAATGCTGCCGTTCTGGAGCAACTACCTGATCCGCACCTATGCGTGGATCGTCCTGCTCAATCGCGAAGGCCTGATCAACCGCATGCTGCAGTTGTTCGGCTATAGCGGTGAACCGATCAGCCTGCTGTACACCGAAGCGTCGGTGGTGCTGGGGCTGGTCTACAACTACATCCCGTTTGTGATCCTGGCGATTTTCTCCTCGTTGTCGCGCATCAATAACGAACTCTGGGACGCCTCGAAAGACCTTGGTGCTTCGGGCTGGATGACCTTTCGCCGGATCATCCTGCCGTTGAGCGTGCCCGGTGTGGCGGCTGGCGCGGTGTTTGTATTCGTCCTGAGCATCGGCAACTTCATCACCGCCGACCTGTTGGGCGGCAAGCAAGTGCAGATGGTCGGCAACCTGATCTACTCGCAATTCCTCACGGCGCGGGACTGGCCGTTCGGCGCGGCGCTAAGTTTCTTCCTGATCGCGATCATGCTGATTCTGTTGTTCGTGCAGGCGCTGGTTGCTCGTCGCGCAGAAGGAGGTCGCGCATGAGCCAGTCTCGTTCCGTAAGCGGCACCGTACTCACTACGCACCTGGGGTTGGTGTATGCCTTCCTTTATGTACCGATCCTGGTATTGATTCTGCTGTCGTTCAACAAGTCCGGATTACCGACGGCCTGGGGCGGCGTATCGCTGAAGTGGTATGTGGCGCTGGCGCATAACTCGGCGATTTTGTCGGCGGCGCTCAACACCCTGATCGTGGCCCTCTCGGCGACCTTCATTGCCTGTGTGCTAGGGACATTCCTCGCGCTCGGCATCGAACTGCGCCGCAAGGGCAACGACAAGGGGCAAGTGGTCGACACGCTGCTGATGGCGCCCATGATCATTCCCGACATCGTCCTGGCCATTGCGCTGCTGAGCTTCTTCAACCTGCTCAAAGTCGGGCTGGGCTTGCACTCGATCATCATCAGCCACGCCGTGTTCAACATCGCCTTCGTCTGCGCGGTCGTGCGCACGCGCCTCAAACACTTCGACTATTCGATCCTCGAAGCTTCGATCGATCTCGGCGCGAGCTGGGCCACCACGTTTCGCCGGGTGTTGTTGCCGGCGATTTTTCCCGGCGTGCTGGCGGGCGGTTTGCTCTCGTTCACCTTGTCGGTGGACGAATTCATCATCGCCTTTTTCAACTCCGGGTCCGGCCAGGCTTCCACCACGTTGCCGATGCAGATCTACGCCATGATCCGTTTTGGCGTCACCCCGGAAGTCAATGCTCTGGCGACGTTGGTGATGCTGGTCAGCATTACCGCGCTGCTGGCTTCGCAGCGTCTCAACAAGGCTCCTCGCACCCATGAATAACTCATCTGCGGTACTGATCCTGGACAAGGTCAGCAAGTCTTATGGCAACGGTCTGGCGGTCGACGAGGTGTCACTGAACATCCGCGAGAACGAGTTCTTTGCGTTGCTCGGGCCGTCCGGCTGCGGCAAGACCACCCTGTTGCGCATGCTCGCCGGTTTCGAGACGCCCAGCGCCGGTTGCATTTATCTGGACGGCAAGGACATCTCGCCGCTGCCGGCCAACAAGCGTCCACTGAACCTGATGTTCCAGTCCTATGCGCTGTTTCCCAACATGACGGTGCGCAAGAACATTGCGTACGGCCTGGAGATGGAGCGTTTGCCGGAAGCGGAAATCCGTCGCCGGGTCGATGAAGTGCTGAGCACGGCGCAGCTGGGCGAGTTGGCCGAGCGCAAGCCGGATCAACTTTCCGGTGGTCAACGCCAGCGCGTCGCCCTGGCGCGGGCGCTGGTCAAACGCCCACGGGTGTTGCTGCTCGACGAACCGTTGGGCGCACTGGATAAAAAACTCCGGGAAAAAATGCAGCTTGAACTCAAGCGCTTGCAACTCGAGAGCGGCATCACCTTCATCATCGTTACCCACGACCAGGAAGAAGCCCTGGTGATGTCGGACCGCATGGCCGTACTCGATGGCGGGAAGGTCTGCCAGTGCGGCAGTCCGACTGAACTCTACGAAAACCCCAACAGCCGGTTTGTCGCCAATTTCATTGGCGTCAGCAACCTGTTTGAAGGCGTGCGCTCTGGTGCACACACGGTGCGCGTCAACGGCCAGGAGCTGGCTGTCGAAACCGTTGAACCGTTGATTCCAGGGCAGAAAGTCGCTGTCGTCGTGCGCCCGGAACGTTTGCAGGTGCTGCCTGCGGAGGGGGGCGACTGCGCCAATCAGGTCACCGGAAAAATCGTCGAAATCGCTTATCACGGCCTCGACACCAACGTGCATGTGCTGACGGCGCTCAGCGACAAGGCGCTGATCGTCCGCGTGCCGTCCTCGCAGTTCGAATTTGCTCATTTTGCTATCGGCATGAACATCCGGTTGGGCTGGCAGGCCCGCCATGCCCGCGTATTGACGCGCTGAACAATAAAAAAGACCAGGCAGGAGTACCTCTCGATGAAACAGAAAGTGATCGCCTTTTTTCCGGAAGCCGCTTATGGCCCGGCACTGAACTCCGTCGGTATTGCCCAGGCATGCGAAGCCCTTGGCCACAAAGCGGTATTCCTCACCGACCCGGGCATGAGCGGCGTGTATGCCGGTTACGGGTTTGAAGAACACATGGTCAACATGTCGGCACCGATGCCGGCCGAAGAAATGGCCCGCTATTGGGTCGATTTCATCAACGGCCACATTCCCAATTTCCGTAAAACCCCTCTGGATCAAATCGACAACTACGTGAAGGAATGCTGGGCGGCCATCGTTGAAACCGCGAAATGGGCGCAAAAGGACCTGCCGGCCGTTCTGGACAAGGTCAAGCCTGACCTGATCTGCGTCGACAACGTGATCCTGTTCCCGGCGATCAAGCAATACGGCAAGCCATGGGTGCGGATCATTTCCTGCTCGGAAAACGAGATCGAAGACCCGGAAATCCCGCCGCACCTGTCAGGCATGAGCGTTCACGACAAGGCTGGCCATGCTGAATTTCGCCGGCGCTTCGAAGAGGCGGTCGGGCCGATCCATGAGGACTTCAACCACTTCCTGCAAGCCCATGGCGAGCAGCCGTACCCGCTCGGTACGTTCTTCGAAGCCTCGCCGTACATGAACCTGTTGCTGTACCCGGACGCCGTCAAGTTCGAGCGCCGTCATCCATTGCCGGCGGAGCGTTTTCACTATCTGCAAGGGTGCGTGCGGCAGGACACGACCTACGAGATTCCGCCGTTCAAGGCCAACAACGACAAGCCTTTGCTGTATGTCAGTTTCGGCAGCCTGGGTTCCGGCGATGTCGATCTGCTCCAGCGTCTGATCACGGCAGTAGGCAAGCTGCCTTATCGCGCATTGTTCAACGTCGGTGAGCATCTTGATGAATACCCGAACCTGCCGGACAACGTGCTGATCTCCAACTGGTTCCCACAGCCTTCGGTGATTGCCCAGGTCGATGCGGTGATTCACCACGGCGGCAACAACAGTTTCACCGAATGCCTGTTTTTCGGTAAGCCGGCGATTGTCATGTCCTACGTCTGGGACGGTCACGACAACGCCATGCGCGCCGAAGAAAGCGGCCATGGTTTCAAGCTCGATCGCTACGAGTGGAATGAAACGCAATTGGCGGAAAAACTCGCCGCGTGTCTCAACGACCAGACGATGCGCCAACGCCTGYAAATCACCAGCACACACATGCAATCACGCAAAGGGCCTGCGGACGCGGCCGCCATTCTCGACAAGGTGCTTGACAATGCCTGAGCAAAACACCACGGCGGGTATCACGCCGTACCTCGAATCCGTCAGCAGTCGCACCGATCTGGTGGACTGGGGCGTACAGAGCGACGCCGTCGAAGGCATTTCGCATTCCAGCGGACGGCTACTGTTCAAAGGGCCGAATAACAGTCCCGAAACCGGGCTCTGGGTGTGCACGCCCGGGCGCTGGCGACTGTCGATTCCCCGCGATGAGCTGTGCCACTTCCTTGCCGGCGAGGCCACTTATCGCAATGACAACGGCGAAGTCATCGAAGTCCGAGCCAACACCCTGGTGCTGTTCCCGGCCGGCTGGACCGGCGAATGCCACGTCCGGGAAACCCTGCGTAACGTCTACATGCTGGCTTGAACCTGCGGGCTGACACTGACTTTTATCTGGAGAACCACAATGACTACCCCGTTTCTGTACAACCCGTTGCAAATCACCGACGTCAAGGACTGGGGCGTGATCCCGACCATGCTCGAAGGTGAGTCCCACATCTCTGGCGTGGTGCTGCACAAAGGCCCTGAAGGCCAGTCCGAGTGCGGTGTGTGGATCTGCACGCCGGGCAAGTGGTTTTGCCACGTCACCAGCGACGAGTTCTGCCATTTCCTCGAAGGTCGCTGCACCTACGTTCACGAGTCCGGCGAAGTGATCGAGATCAAACCCGACACCGCGGCCTTTTTCCGCAAGGACTGGAAAGGCGTATGCACCGTCCATGAGACGGTGAAAAAGGTCTACATGATCCGGTGATTGCCATGACTGACACACGTGCGTCATCGCCCGATCGTGAAAGCCAGCGCGCAGCCTTTCTGGCGCGTGCCGGCTTCGCCAGGGCGCCACTGATCGCATTGCCGGCGGATGCCTCGACCCGGCGCTATTTTCGCTTGAGCGGTGAAGGCTTGCTGCTGATGGATTCGCCACCGCACAGCGAGCCGATCGGTCCGTTTGTGCAGGTTGCCCGCCACTTGCACGGGCTGGGGCTTTCCGCTCCGGCCTTGCGACAGGTCGACGAAGCGGCGGGGCTGGCACTGATCGAAGATTTCGGTCACGACACCTACACCCGATTGCTGGCCGCGGGGCATCCGGAAGGCGCGTTGTATCACCTGGCGGTCGATGCGCTGGTGGCATTGCATCGCGCGCCGCCAACGGCAGACATGGCGCCTTACGATGCCCGGCAGTTGAGAAACGAGTATGCGTTGCTGATCGACTGGTACATCCCGCTGCTGATCGGCAGGGACGCCGCGCTGGCACTGCGTGAGTCGTTTCTGAACCTGTTTGCCGAGGCCTGTGAAGAGGTCGCACAGCGTCGCGAAGCGTTGGTGCTGCGCGATTTTCACGTCGACAACCTGATGTTGCTCGAAGGTCGCGAAGGTATTGCAGCCTGCGGTCTGCTGGATTTCCAGGACGCTTTGCTCGGTTCGGCGGCCTATGACTTGATGTCGTTGCTCGAAGACGCACGTCGCAATGTACCCGAAGCATTACGCGTGGCGCTGATGACGCATTACCTGATGCAACGCCCGGAGCTCGACGCACCACGCTTTCTCGAGGACTACCGGCGACTGGCCGCCCAACGCCATGCCAAGGTGCTGGGGATTTTCGTGCGCCTGGCCGGGCGCGACGGCAAACACGGTTACCTGGCGCACCTGCCGCGCACCCTCGGTCTGTTTGTGCGAGCACTGGAGGCAGACGCCTTTGCGCCCCTGCGCGCATGGCTAAACGAACACGTGCCGGGCTGGCGCGATGAACTGCCGCCCACCACCCTCGCCGCGTTGCGCGAGACCCCTTATCGATTGGTTCAAGGATCCTCCCATGGCCACCTTTAACACTGATACCGCACTGCGCTTCATCAACGCCGACTATGTGCCGCTGACCGATGCCCGAGAGCGTGAAGTGCTCGACCCGGCGACACTGCAACCGGTCGGCAAGGTTGGCGTGTGTGGCGAATTCGACGTGCAAGCCGCCGTCGATACCGCCACCGCAGCGCAGAAACAATGGCGACTGATCGATGCGAAAAGCCGCGCCGCGCGCTTGCATCAACTGGCCAATGCCATCGAACAGAACGTTGCCTGCAACCGCGAAGTCGCTCGCTTGATGACCCTGGAAATGGGCAAGCCATTCCCCGAAGCGATGGGCGAACTCGCCAACTGCGCGCCGATCTTTCGCTACTACGCGGAAATGGCCCGGGACGACGCCGGCAAGGTCGCCGGCACCACGCAGATCGGTTCGTTCCAGCATGTGCGTTATGAGCCGTATGGCGTCAGCGTGCACATCATGCCGTTCAACTTTCCGATACTGCTGATGTGCTGGACGGTCGCTGCGTCGCTGGCGGCGGGTAACGCTTGCATCATCAAACCGGCGGAAGCTACGACCCTGTGCACGCTCAAATTCATGGAGCACTTCACTGCGCTGCTGCCGGGCCTGGTGTCTTGTGTGCCGGGTGACGCGGTGACCGCACAGTTGCTGGTGCAATCCACCGGCACCCACGCCGTTGCGTTCACCGGCAGTGTGGCGGCGGGCAAAGCGGTGGCGATGGCCTGTGCCGAACAGATGAAACCGTGTGTGATCGAGGCCGGTGGCAGCGACCCGTTGATCATTTCGAAACACGCGCCGCTTGAAGTGGCTGCGGCAGGTGCGGTGACCGCTGCGTTCCACCTGAGCGGACAGATCTGTACCTCGGCTGAACGCTTCTATGTGGTCGATGAGATCCACGATGAGTTCGTCGCGAAGTTCGCCGAACGCACCCGTGCCCTGCGCATCGGTCATGGTCTGGAACATACGGAAATCGGGCCGATGGTCAGCGAAGCAGCGCGCAACAAGGTCATGCGCCTGGTCGACGACGCGCTGGCCAAAGGCGCGACGCTGGTCTGTGGCGGGCGGATTCCGCCGCAACACACCGTGGGCTGGTTCTACGAACCGACCATCCTTACCGGCGTCACCACCGACATGGCGATTCTTCAGGAAGAGTGTTTCGGACCGGTCGCAGCGATCTGCCGTGTCAGTGACTTTGACGAAGCGGTACGCAAGGCCAATGACTCGCCATTCGGCCTGGGCGCCTCGCTGTTCTCCACCGACCTTGCCGAAGCCATGGAGGCTGCCGAGCGTCTCGAAGCCGGGATGGTCTGGGTCAACAACCCACTGATCGACAACGACGCACTGCCGTTTGGCGGCTGGAAGATGTCCGGTCTGGGGCGTGAACTCGGGCGTCAGGGCCTGGAAGCGTTCCGTCGCTCGAAGATGGTCATCATCGATCACCAGCCCAAGATTCAGGACTGGTGGTATCCCTACGCCGACGACGTGTTCTATCGCGATCAGGTTTAACTCATTTGTAATCGGGAGGGTCGCAATGGGCGACAACATTTCCTGGCCAACCCTGGCGGTGATTCTCGCCGCCGGGCAGGGCACTCGCATGCGTTCGCCGTTGCCGAAGGTCATGCATCTGGTGGACGACCGGCCGTTGCTCGGTCACGTGCTGGCGGCGGTCGGGGCAGCGGATATCGAGCATTGCGCGGTGGTGGTGGGCGCTGGCAGTCGGGTGGTGGCCGATTATGTGAAGCAGGCCGCACCCAGCGTGCGCACGTTTACCCAGAATGAACAGCTGGGCACGGCACACGCGCTGCTCGCCGCCCGGCCCGCGTTGCAGGCCCATGAGCAGGGCTGCGTGCTGGTACTGTTTGGCGATTCACCGTTGATAAGCCCGCAGACGTTGTTGCAGCTGCGTCAGGCGCTGATCGAGGGCGCTGCCGTGGCGGTCGCCGGGTTTCACACCGAACGGCCAGGGCCTTACGGGCGACTGCTGGTAGAAGGAGGGCGTTTGCTGGCGATTCGCGAAGCCAGGGACGCCAACCCACAAGAACTTGAGGTCAATTTTTGCAACGGCGGGGTGATGGGTTTGCGCGCCGACACGTGCCTCTGGCTGCTCGACCGGATCGGCAATCAGAATGCCCAGGGCGAGTATTACCTCACCGATGCGGTGGCCGTGGCCAACAGTGCCGGCCTGCCCGTCACGGCGGTGGAGGTGGATGAGGCCGAGGTGCTCGGTGTCAATGATCGCGAACAATTGCAGGCAGCCGAACAGCTTTTCCAGCAGCGTCGACGCGGCCAATGAAGGAGTCTGTCATGGGGAATTATCAACGGCTGTACATCGGTGGTGAGTGGATCGCGCCGGTCCAGCGCGGAGTGTTCGAGACGCTCGACCCGGGCGACGAGTCGGTGCTGGCGCAGGTCGCTGCCGCTACGGCAGAAGACATCGACCTGGCCGTCGCCGCCGCACGCCTGGCCTTCGACGAAGGCGACTGGCCGCGTTGGACGGGCGCGCAACGCGCACACGTGCTGCGGCGAATCGCCGACGGCATCCGTGCGCGACAGGACGAACTGGCCGCGATTGAAGTACACGACAACGGCAAGCCGCTGCCGGAAGCGCAGTGGGACATCGCCGACACCGCCGGTTGTTTCGATTTCTATGCCGGACTCGCCGAAGGCTCGGATCAACACGGCGAACAGTCAATCAGCGTGCCGGATGAGCGCTTCAACTCCTCGGTGATCAAGGAGCCGGTAGGCGTGGTCGCCGCGATCATCCCGTGGAATTTCCCGATGCTGATGGCCTCGTGGAAAGTCGCCCCTGCGCTGGCAGCCGGCTGCACCGTGGTGCTCAAACCTTCGGAGCTGACGCCGCTGACCGCCATTGAACTGGCACGCATTGCCGATCAGGCCGGCTTGCCGGCCGGGGTGTTGAACATCGTCAGCGGGCTCGGGCGAGAGGCGGGCGCGTCGCTGGCTGAACACCCGGATGTGGACAAGATCGCCTTCACCGGCAGTGTGCCGACCGGGCGCAAGATCATGCAAGCCGCGGCCGCCGAGATCAAAAATATCAGCCTGGAACTGGGCGGCAAATCGCCGTTCGTGATCTTCGCCGACAGCGACCTCGATGCCGCAGTGGAATGGATTCTGTTCGGGATTTTCTGGAACCAGGGCCAGGTCTGTTCGGCCACTTCGCGGGTGTTGGTGGAGCGCGCATTGTACCCGGCGCTGCTGGCGCGTCTGATCGTGGCTACCGAGCAGATCCAGATCGGCGAGGGCTTCACCGAGGGTGTGAAGCTTGGGCCGCTGGTCAGTCAGGGGCAACTGGACAAAGTCCTCGAGGCGATTGCGGTCGGCCAGCGAGAAGGCGCGCGCCTGGTGTACGGAGGGACGCGTCCGGCGCACTTGCAGAAGGGGTACTTCCTGACGCCGGCGATTTTCGCCGATGTGCCGCAAGACAGCTCGGTGTGGCGCGAAGAGATCTTCGGCCCGGTGGTGTGTCTGCGTGCATTTGATACCGAGGCCGAAGCGATACACCTGGCCAATGACTCGCCGTTCGGTCTGGCGGCGGCCGTCATGTCCCGTGATATTCCACGTTGCGAACGCGTGGCTCGACGTTTTCGCGCCGGTATCGTGTGGGTCAACTGCTCGCAGCCGACCTTTGTCGAAGCGCCGTGGGGCGGTTACAAGCAGAGCGGTATCGGCCGAGAGCTGGGGGAGTGGGGCTACAACAATTACCTCGAGACCAAGCAAATCACCCGGTACAACGGCGAGGCGTGGGGCTGGTATCTGAACTGAGAAAGGCGCTGCAGGAACCGGCTGGCCGGTTCCTGCCTGCTGATCCGAGAGCGACTATTTCAGGTACCAGCCCCACTTCTGATCACTGATGTACTCGGTGACTTGCTTCACCTCCAGGTAATTGTGCAGTCCCCACTGGCCCAACTCGCGGCCAATTCCGCTGTGTTTCATCCCGCCCCAAGGGGCTTCGACGAAGGTCGGCTGCGAGCAGTTGACCCAGATGATTCCCGCGCGTAACTGGTTGGCGACGCGGGCGGTGCGTTGCAAATCAGCGCTCATTACCGCGGCGGCGAGGCCGAAGCGGCTGGCGTTGGCCATTTGCACCGCTTGCTCTTCGGTCTTGAAACGCTTGATGCACAGTACCGGGCCGAACACCTCTTCGCGCCAGAGAATGCTGCTGTGCCCGGGCTCGTCGAAGATCGCCGGTTCAATAAAGTAACCTTTAGGGAGATGCGCCGGCCGCCGACCACCGATGAGCAGACGGGCACCGCTGGCGAGGCCTTGATCAATGAAACCAAGGACCTTGTCATGCTGGCTTTGACTGACCAGTGGGCCGAGCAGGACACCGGGTTCCATGCCCGGGCCGATACTGATCTTGCGGGTTTCCTCCACCAGACGTTCGATCAATCGCGGGGCAATGTTTTCCTGCACCAGCAGGCGTGACGTGGCGCTGCACACCTGGCCCTGGTTCCAGAAAATCCCGAACAGAATCCATTCCACCGCCGCCTCGACATCGGCGTCGTCGAATACGATGAATGCAGATTTTCCGCCCAGTTCGAGGCTGATGTTCTTGATGTCGCGGGCGGCCGCCGACATGATTTTCGCTCCGGTGGGCACGCTGCCGGTGAAGGCCAGTTTGTCCACGCCGGGATGTTCGGTGAGCGGGCTGCCGGCGTCGGCACCGAGGCCGGTGACCACGTTCAATACCCCGGCGGGCAAGCCGATACGGTCGGCGGCAGCGGCCAGCTCCAGTGCTGTGAGAGGCGTCAGCTCGGACGGTTTCAACACCACCGTGGCACCTGCAGCCAAGGCCGGCGCGACTTTCCACGCCGCCATCAACAATGGGTAGTTCCAGGGAATGATCTGCCCGGCGACGCCAATCGGCTCATGACGGATACGGCAGCGAAAGCGTGCGTCCGGCAACGCCAGCGGTTGATCCTGCTGCTGATCCAGTTCGCGGGCCAGGCCGGCGTAATAACGGAAACAACCAATGGCATCGCCGACGTCCCACTGCGCTTCGGGCAATGGTTTGCCGTTGTCACGCACTTCCAGTTCGGCCAAGACCGGTTGGCTGTTTTCCAGTTCATCAGCCAATGCCTCCAGCCATTGCGCGCGTTCGGCGCCGGTGGTCTGGCTCCAGCCGTTATCAAAGGCTCTGCGTGCGGCGCGCACCGCGTGATCGACGTCTTCTTCGGTGCCTGCGGCTACCCGATGGAAAACCGCTTCGGTGGCCGGGTCGATGACGTCCAGATAACCGCCCAGGTCCGGGCTGACCCACTCTCCGTTGATGTAAAGCTGATCACGCATGGTTTGACTCCTGGACGCCGGTACGGCGGTTTTGCAGAGAGCGGGAAGTGAATAGCAGGGCCAGTGAGGCGCAGATAATGACGGTCGAGACCGCGTTGATTTCTGGCGTCACGCCGCGGCGGATCGATGAAAAGATGTAGATCGGCAACGTCGTCTCGGAACCGGCAACGAAGAACGCGATAATGAAGTCGTCGAAGCTGAAGGTGAACGCCAGCAGGAATCCGGCCATGATTGCCGGGCTGATCTGCGGCAGGGTGACCCGCCAGAACGTTTGCATGGGTGGGGCATAGAGGTCCGCTGAAGCTTCGAGCAAGGCCTTGTCCAGCGAGTCGACGCGGCTGCGCACGATCACCATGACCAGCGCCATGGTAAACAGCGAATGCGCAGCAATCACCGTGGAAAAACCCATGTTCAGACGCGGCACATTGGGTATCCAGCTTGCCAGCAGCGGATTGATCAGGTCGAACAGGGTAATGAACGCAATCAGCGTCGAGATGCCGATGACGATGCCCGGCACGATGATCGCGCAATAGGTCAGTGCATCGAACAACAGGCGTACTTTTTTACCCGCGCGTTGCAAGCCGAACACTGCCAGGGTGCCGAACAATGTGGCGATCACTGCCGACGTGAAGGCGATGAACGCACTGTGCCCCAGCGCTTCCATGATGAACGGGTTGCCGAAGGCGCGACCAAACCATTGCACCGAACAGCATTCGAATGCCAGGCCACTGCGCCCGGCGTTGAAACTGAACAGCACGATCAACGCGATCGGCGCGTAGAGAAACAGGTACAGCGAGGTTGAATAGCTGCGCAGCCACATGTCACAACCCTCCATCGGCAGGGCGGCCGCCGTAGCGCGCCACCAGTTTCAAATACACGCCGATGATCAGCAGCATCATCGCCACCAGCGTCATTGCCAGGGCACTGCCGAACGGCCAGTTGCGCGACTGCAGGAACAAGTCGACCAGCGCGTTGCCGACGAAGAACACTTTGCCGCCGCCGAGAATCGCCGGGATCAGGAACTCGCCCATCAACAGGATGAACACCAGCATCACGCCGGTGATGATTCCCGGCGCGGACAGCGGCAAGGTGATCCGCCGGAAGCTCTCGAATGCGCTGGCACCGAGATCGGCAGAGGCTTCGAGCAGGCGTTTGTCGAGTTTTTCGAGGCTGACGTAAATCGGAAACACCATCAGTGGCAGGTAGCCGTAGACGATACCGATCAGCACCGCCCACGGCGTGTTGATCAGCCGCACGTCTTCCAGGCCAAGACTGGCGAGCAGGGCGGGGATGCCCTTGCCGCTGAGGATGAAGATCCAGGCGTAGGTACGGATGAGGAAACTGGTCCAGAACGGTACGATCACCAGCGTCAGCAACAGCGAGCGGTTACGGGTGACCTTGACCGCCAGAAAGTACGCCAGCGGGTAGGCCGCGACCAGGCACACCAGGGTGCCCAGTGGCGCCAGCATCAGCGTGTTACTGAATGCCGCGCCACGCGAGCCCAGGTTCAGGTAGTTGGCCAGGGTGAAGCCACCGGCGTAGCCGCCCACGGCACTGCGCTCGCCGAAACTGAAGACCAGTATGATGACCAGCGGCATCAATAACAGCAGCAGGAACCACAAGGTCGAAGGCAAGAGCATCAGCAGGGTGATCCGCCGACCGAGGCTGCGCCGTTGACGTACCTCGATTGACAGGGCATTGCCTGGCTGCACCGTTTGCGGGTGGGCGGCAGCATTCATGGGTGACTCCTCATTGGCCATGGTCAGGCGATCAGGCGGACTTGAAACGCGCCATCAGTTCGGCGCGCGCCGGGCTGGTGAGCGTTGCAGCGGCGCCGAACTCCAGTGGGCTGAGTGCTTCGGCTGCCGGGTACATGATCGGATCGTCAAGCATCGCGGTGGGAAGCAGCGCATCGACCCGTTTGTCGCCGCTCGGATAGCCGTGACTCAACACTTCGAGCTTGTTGTGCTGCGGGTCGAGCAGGTAATTGATGAAGGCGTAGGCCGCGTCCTTGTGCTCCGAGCTTTTCGGGATGGCAAAAAAATCACTCCACAGTTCGCCACCTTCCTTGCCCAGTTCGAACTGCATCTGCGCGTTGTCGCGGTGCAACTGCGAGGCGTCGCCGGTCCACGACATCGCGAGCCAGGCATCGCCGCTGCGCATTGACGGCTGAATGTCGGAGTTGATGGCGAACAGGTGCGGCTTGACCTCGATCAACAGTTTTTCCGCGTCGGCCAGTTCTTTTGGGTCGAGGGAGTTAAAGCTGTAGCCGAAGCTTTTGAGGGCGTTGCCGATGGCGGTCAACTGGTAATCGTGAACCATCGTCCGGCCGCTGGCAGGGCCTTGGGCGGCGGCCCAGAACTCTTTCCAGCTGCTCGGCCCGTTCTTCAGTTTGCCGGCGTCGAAGAGCATGCCGGTGGTGCCCCAGTTTTTTGGCACGGCGTACACCTTGCCGTCCACGGTGCCTTGGGCCATGAATTTTTGCTGGAATGCCGAGGCATCGAAGTTGGGAATGCGCGACAGGTCCAGCGGCTCGATCAAGCCCAGACCGACGTAGGTGCTGATGGTGTAGTTGGTCGGAACCAGTACGTCCCAGCCACTGCCACCGGCTTGCAACTTGGCGAGCATTTCTTCGTTGGAGCCGAACACGCTCATCGAGACGCGGGCGCCGGTGGTTTTGCCGAAGGTGTCGAGGTTTTCCTGGCTGTGGTAGTTCGGCCACGTCGCCAGTGACAGGCGATCCCCCAGCTTGGCCTGTTCGGCCGCTTCTGCGCTGGACGTCAGCAGGCCGGGCATGTTGGTGGCGACCACGGCGGCGGCAATCCCCAGGCCGGTGCGGCCAAGAAATTCGCGACGACTGATCGAGCCGTTCTGCCAACTGCGCAGGGTTTTGATAAACGTCTTCTGGTCCATAGCACGCTCCACATCCGGTTGATGAATCGAGTCGATGATTTACAACGCCATGGCCAGGCCATTGGCGTGATCCCAGCCGACGCTCACTGCAGCGCCGTGTTCGAATGCATTGGCGCCGTGATCCTGCTGGCGGGGAACCCGCACACAGACCACGCCAAAGGCCTGGGTGCGCACGCGGTATTCGGTGGAATTACCGAGGTAGATGCGGTCTTCCACGCAGCCTTGCAGTTTCACTTCACGGGCCAGATCGGCGTGGGCGCCGGCAATGCTGATCAACTCGGGGCGCACCGCGATGCAACCGGCGGCGTCGGCGCTCAGGGCCTTGCCGGTTGGCGTCAGCGGGCTGGTCAGCTCCAGGCCTTGCTCGGTACGCAGCACCACCGAATTGCCGTGCAGGTGGCGTACGGTGCCGTTGAACAGATTGGATTCGCCGATGAAGTCGGCGACGTAACGGCTGGCCGGAGCTTCGTACAGTTGTTCCGGGGTGGCCGTCTGGATGATCGAACCGTTGTGCATCACGCTGATGCTGTCACTCATCGACAAGGCTTCTTCCTGGTCGTGGGTGACCAGCACGAAGGTGATGCCGACCTCGCGCTGCAGGCGCAGCAGTTCGGATTGCATTTCCTTGCGCAACTTGCGGTCGAGCGCCGCCAGTGGCTCGTCGAGCAATAGCACGGTCGGTTTGTTGACCAGCGCCCGGGCGAGGGCGACACGTTGCTGTTGGCCGCCGGAGAGTTCGCTCGGTTTACGCTGGCCGAAGCCGCTGAGGCGAACCATTTCCAGGGCCTCATCGGCCATGCGCAATTGGGTTTTCTTATCCGGGCGCGGCGTGCGATAACGCAAGCCATAGGCAATGTTCTGCGCCACCGTGAGGTGCGGGAACAGGGCGTAATGCTGGAACACCATGTTCACCGGCCGTTCGAACGCCGGTATGCCGGCGACGTTTTTGCCGGCCAGGCGTACTTCGCCGCTGGTCGGTTGTTCGAAGCCTGCAATCATGCGCAGGGTCGTGGTTTTGCCGCAGCCCGAGCCACCGAGGAAAGAATGGAATGAGCCACGACGCACGGCGAAATTCAGGCCATTGACGGCCGCCACCTCGCCATAGCGTTTGACCACATTGCAGAATTCGATATCGCTTGGCTGGTTGTCATTCACGGTGCGGCTCCCCTTGCAGTGATCAATCATTGCGTCGGGAGCCAAACTAGCAATCGCGGTTTTGCGCTGTATATATCCCTTGGGGGATAGAGTCGTTTTCAGGTGTCAGGCTTCGGCGAGCAGTTCCTGGCCGGTGAGATCGCGGATAAACAGCCCGAGCAACTCGGACTGGCTGCCGATGCCGAGCTTGGCGTAGATGTTCTTGCGGTGAATCTTCACCGTGCCGGGACTGATGCTCAGTTGCTCGGCCACCGAGGCACTGGAGTGACCGCGCAGCAGCAACTGCACCACTTCCTGTTCGCGGCAAGTAAGGATGTGCGCGCCGAACTGATCGAACGCTTCGCGGATCTTGAAGTCGAGGTCTTGTGCCGGGCGCGGCTGTTGCGCCTGACGCAAGCGCCAGGCTTCGTTGACGACTTGTTCGACGACGGCCTGTGCGCATTCGATCAACTGCATTTCGTCACGACTGAACGCGCAACTGGCAGAGGAGCGCATCAGCGATAGAACGGCCATGGCGCCGTCGCCGAGCTCGACAAAAAAAGCCACTTCTTCGGCCAGTCCGGTCTGCTGGTAATAAGTCAGGTAGTACTCGCCGAGGTAGAAGTGGTCGGGCGCGAACTGGCGCAAGCGCCACAGTCCCGCCGCTTGTCCGCGGGTGCAGGCGAGGTAGAACGGATCGAGCAGATACGGACCGCACTGGTAGTCATCGACATACACCGCTCGCTTGTCGGCGGCAAAGGTGTCGAACAGCGCCAACGGTCGGTGATTGCCTTCGTAGACGAACAGGACGAAATGATCGACCGGACACACCTGGCGCAACCAATGGCTTAACGCCGATAACCGCGCATGCCCTGCAGGCAGGTCGAGCAGGTGGGCGACACCGGTGGTCCAGAGTTTCAGTTCCTTGGGGCGCATGGCGGTTTCAGACAGGAGTGGAATGCGATTGGATGCACAAACTACGCCATGGTGGGTTGCGCCTTGCCGCGCGGGACGCACGCCCGTACGTCAGGGAAAAGACGCACCGCAACAGGGCTGGATGTTACCGAGTGCTACACGGTTGGTAGCAGAAACGATCGTATCGGCACACAGCCCTGTTTGCTCCTGTATAGCCTCCTGAACACTGATCCGCACAACCATTCCTCAGCTAAGTCTTTGCTTCTGTTGATTAATCCCGGACAATCGCGCCCCTGTTTCGGCCAGGGCGCTGCCTGTCGGATTTTTCCGACTCGTCCTGACCGGGTAGCAACTGACCGGAATGCGGAGATCCCACCGGATGAATGATCAGGCCAATAGCGTCGACAAACGCTATGTAGCGGCGACACCAGCAACGCTTTCGAGCTGGAATCGCCATGACACCACCTGGATGCTCGGCCTGTTTGGCACGGCCATCGGGGCGGGCACGTTGTTTCTGCCGATCAACGCAGGGCTGGGCGGCTTTTGGCCGTTGCTGGTTCTGGCGGTACTGGCGTTCCCCATGACCTTCTACGCACACCGCGGCCTGACCCGCTTCGTGCTGTCCGGACGCGAAGGCGCCGACATCACCGAAGTGGTGGAAGAGCACTTCGGTATCAAGGCCGGTGCGCTGATCACTTTGCTGTACTTCTTTGCGATCTTCCCGATCCTGCTGATCTACAGCGTGGCGCTGACCAACACTGTGGGCAGTTTCCTTGAGCATCAACTTCACATCATGCCGCCACCGCGCGCGGTGCTGTCGCTGGTGCTGATCCTCGGCCTGCTGGCGGTGGTGCGTTGCGGTGAGCAACTGATCGTCAAGGCCATGAGCCTGATGGTCTACCCGTTCATCGTCGCACTGCTGTTTTTGGGGGTGTACCTGATTCCACACTGGAACGGCGGCATCCTGAGCACCGCCAGCACGGTGCCGGAACCATCGGCGCTGCTGCACACCCTGTGGCTGGCGATTCCGGTGATGGTGTTCTCGTTCAACCATTCACCGATCATCTCGGCGTTTGCGGTCGACCAGAAGCGCCGTTACGGCGATCACGCCGAAGAGCGCAGCTCGCAGATCCTGTCCCGCGCTCACCTGTTGATGGTGATAATGGTGCTGTTCTTCGTCTTCAGTTGCGTGCTGACCTTGTCGCCGGCGCAATTGGCTGAAGCCAAAGCGCAGAACCTGTCGATCTTGTCGTACCT
The DNA here is from genome assembly GCF_056405815.1 of Pseudomonas sp. P1_F1_2. Classification (NCBI taxonomy): domain Bacteria; kingdom Pseudomonadati; phylum Pseudomonadota; class Gammaproteobacteria; order Pseudomonadales; family Pseudomonadaceae; genus Pseudomonas; species Pseudomonas sp. P1_F1_2. The sequence goes on from NZ_JBFUBK010000091.1 coordinate 24,354, forward strand.
GGCCAACCACTTCAGCAACCCGACCATCGCCTTCGCGGCGCCGTTGATTGCCTTCGTGGCCATCTCCAAGTCGTTCCTGGGCCACTACATCGGTGCCAGCGAAGGTCTTAAAGGCCTGATCGTCAAAAGCGGCAAGCGCCCGGCGCCGAAGACCCTCGACCGTATGACCGCTGCGTTCATGCTCGTGGTGTGCTGGATCGTTGCGACGCTGAACCCGAGCATTCTGGGGATGATTGAAACCCTCGGTGGCCCGGTCATCGCGTCGATTCTGTTCCTGATGCCGATGTACGCGATCCGCAAGGTGCCGGCGATGGCGCGTTATCGTGGGCAGGCGTCCAATGTCTTCGTGACGGCGGTGGGCCTGGTGGCGATTACAGCGTTGATCTACTCGCTGACAGCGTGATCGTTCGGCCTGCTCGCGCAGCGCCGGATTGACAGCTACAGTGGCCGCTGCGCGTGATGCGCGCAGCGGTTTTTTTTCGCCTGGAGACATTGGATTGTCGAGCGCCTCTCCCCGAAATCCCACCGGACAACCCAACCGCTGGCAAGACTTGCTGGCCGGGTTGTCTATTGCTGGCCTGTTGTTGCCCGAAGCGGTCGCCTATTCAAGTATTGCGGCCGTGGCGCCTCAGGCCGGGGTGATCGCCTTGTTTGCCGGTTTGCTGTGCTATGGACTGTTAGGCACCAGCCGCTTCGCCATTGTCTCTGCGACGTCTTCGTCGGCAGCGGTGCTGGCCGCTGCGACCGCGACGCTGGCCAACGGCGATCCGCATTTGCGCTCGACTCTGGCCATTGGACTGGTGCTGATGACCGGCGTGTTCTTCCTGCTGGCCGGGCTGTTCAAACTCGGCAGCGTGACGTCGTTCATTGCCAAGCCGGTGCTGCGCGGCTTTGCCTTTGGTCTGGCGTTGACCATCATCCTCAAACAAGTGGCCAGTGTGGTCGGTGTGCATTTGAGCGACGCCAACCTGGTCCGGTTTCTACCGCAATTGCTGGAACAACTACCGCAGTGGAACTGGGCGGCGGCGGGTGTCGCGGCGGTGGCATTGGCCTTGTTGACGCTGTTCGGGCGGCTGCGTCGTTTGCCGGGCGGCTTACTGGTCGTGGTGATTGGTATTGTGGCCGGTCAATGGCTGAACCTGCCGGTGTATGGCGTGAAGTTGATTGGCGTGATCGATCTGAGCCTGGAAGTGCCCCAACTACCGGTATTGCCCTTCAGTGACTGGTTGCGCCTGGGTGAGCTGGCCGTTGCCATGGTGATGATCCTGTACGCGGAGTCATACGGCTCGATCAGTGCCTACGCGCTCAAGCACGGCGACCGTATTTCATCGAACCGCGATCTGCTCGCGTTGGGTGCGTCCAATCTGTTGTCCGGGTTGTTTCATGGCATGCCGGCGGGGGCAGGGTATTCGGCGACGTCGGCCAATGAAGCGGCGGGCGCCACGTCGCGACTGGCCGGTGGCGTGGCGGCGCTGGTGGTGTTGCTGATCGTTTTGACGGTGTTGCCTTATATTGCCCTGACGCCGGAGCCGATTTTAGCCGCCATCGTCATCCATGCCCTGGCCCGAGGCTTGAGTCTGCAACCGTTGGGGCGGTACTTCATTTGGCGACGTGACCGCGTGCTGGTGATCTGCGCGGTGGCCGCCGTGCTGGTGTTGGGTGTGCTGGACGGTTTACTGCTGGCGGTGGCGATCAGTGTGGTGCTGATGCTCAAGCAAATGTCGGCGGCCGACATTCAGGTCCTGGGGCGGATTGACGGCGGTCACGACTTTGTCGACCTGCAACGCCATCCGACGGCGCAAACGGTGCCAGGGGTGTTGATTGTTCGACCGGGTGAGGCGTTGTTCTTTGCCAACGTCGAGCGTGTTCTGGGGAGTACGTTGCGGTTGATCCGCCATTCTGAGGCGCCGATTCACTCGGTCATTCTCAGCCTTGAGGAATCGCCCGATCTGGATGGCACCAGCATTGAGGCGTTGCAGGAATTTTTTGTGAGGGTGCATCACGAAGGCAAGCAGCTGGTGCTGGCACGGCTCAAGGACTCTGCTCAGGTAGCGTTGGCGGCATTGCCGGAAGTGAAGGATACACAGGTGATCCTCAGCGGCTTGAGTGTAGATGGCGCGGTACAACAAGCCCTCACTCCTACAGAGGGATTTGTGTAAGGGCATAGTCATGTTGCAGGCATAAAAAAACGCCGCCTCTCTCACGAAGGGCGGCGTTTTCTATGGCGTTGTAACGTTACGCTTGAACGACCGGGATCTTGGCGTTCGCAGCGACTTCACGGAACTCGGCGATCTGGTCGAAGGACAGGTAGCGGTAGACATCGGCCGCCATGCTGTCGATCTTGCCCGCGTATTCCATGTACTCCTCGACGGTCGGCAGGCGACCCAGGATGGAAGCAACAGACGCCAGCTCGGCCGAAGCCAGGTAGACGTTCGCGCCGTCACCCAGACGGTTCGGGAAGTTACGGGTCGACGTCGACACCACGGTGCTG
>NZ_JBFUBK010000092.1:0-26521 GCF_056405815.1 Pseudomonas sp. P1_F1_2
GCGGCAAGAATGGGTTCCAGTGCCGGGTTGTGGGCGCCTTCTTCAAACAGCACGGCAACTACGGCTAGTTCGCCGGCAGCGTTGCTGTGGACAAAATGCGCATCCAGCGGATAGGCGCGTCCCTGGATGTTTTCTTCACTGGGCGTATGAAAGTGAAACTGCACGAGCGAGTAGTCGCCGGTAGGCAAGGTGATACCGCCCGCGTCCTTTGGTGAAACCTGAATGGTGTGGCCATTGTTCAGGATGGTGACCGGGCTTGCCCGATAGTTAAAGGTCAGGGGGGCCAGGCTGACCTTGACCGCGCTACTGATATCGATGGGTGACTGCGCCTTGCCGGTTGAGCAGAGTTTGTAGTCACTCTTGAGGTCGCCCCAGTGCTCCGGGCCGGAGTGATCGCTGTAGGTCCAAGTGGAAGTGTGGTCGTCCCCGGCAACGGCAGGGATGCACATGCTAGCGCCGATCAGTGAAAGAGCTGCGCCCATCAGGATTATTTTCATGGTAATTGATCCTCAAAATTCAGGCGGGTGTCGAGTCTTGCCTGGCATACCAAAGTGTGAGATTCAAATGATGGCGAGTCTATGGTCTTTCTTGCGTGCAGCGCTCCAAAGGGGGACAAAAAAACGCCGCAGGCKGTRARGCCGGCRGCGTTGTTTTTTACKGCAACCGYTTACACGGTATGCAGGTACCAGTTGTACTCAAGGTCGGAGATGGAGTGTTCGAACTCCTCCAGCTCGCTCTCTTTGCACGCGACGAAGATATCGATGTACTTCGGATCGATGTACTTGGCCATGACTTCGCTGTCGTCCAGCTCGCGCAATGCATCGCGCAGGTTGTTCGGCAGGCTTTGCTCGTTCTGCTCGTAGGAGTTGCCTTCTACGGGTGCGCCTGGCTCGATCTTGTTGGTCAGGCCGTGGTGCACGCCTGCCAGGACCGAGGCCATCAACAGGTACGGGTTGGCATCGGCGCCGGCAACACGGTGTTCGATACGTACGGCATCGGAAGAGCCGGTCGGTACGCGAATCGCCACGGTACGGTTGTCCAGGCCCCAGCACGGCGAGTTCGGCACGTAGAACTGTGCGCCGAAACGACGGTAGGAGTTGACGTTCGGGCAGAGGAAAGCCATCTGCGCGGGCAGGGTCTCGAGCACACCGCCGATCGCGTGACGCAGTGCGGCGTTCTGCTCGGGATCCTCGCTGGCAAAAATGTTTTTGCCGTCTTTATCAAGAATCGAGATATGGACGTGCAGACCGTTGCCCGCCTGGCCCGGGTAAGGCTTGGCCATGAAGGTGGTGTCCATTTCATGGTCGTAGGCGATGTTTTTGATCAGGCGCTTGAGCAGAACCGCGTAGTCGCAGGCCTTGATCGGGTCGGCCACGTGGTGCAGGTTCACTTCGAATTGCGCCGGGGCACTTTCCTTGACGATCGCGTCGGCAGGGATGCCTTGCTCTTTCGCACCTTCCAGAATGTCCTGGAGGCAATCGACGTATTCGTCGAGGTCGTCGATCAGGTAGACCTGAGTCGAATGCGGGCGTTTGCCAGAGATCGGCGAGCGTGGCGGCTGTGGACGGCCGTTCACGTTTTCCTGGTCGATCAGGTAGAACTCCAGTTCGAACGCGGCGCAGATGGTCAGGCCCATCTCGTCGAACTTGGTCACGACTTGACGCAGCACTTCACGGGGATCCGCGAAGAAAGGGTCACCTTCGAGTTCGTGCATGGTCATCAACAGCTGCGCGGTAGGGCGTTTCTGCCAAGGCTCATTGCACAGGGTGTCGGGGATTGGATAGCAGATTCGGTCAGCATCACCGATGTCCAGGCCCAGGCCGGTGCTTTCCACCGTCGAGCCATTGATATCCAGAGCAAATAGAGAGGCCGGCAGGTTGATGCCTTTCTCGTAAACCTTGTGGAGGCTGGTGCGTTCAATGCGCTTGCCGCGCACCACACCATTCATATCCGCAATCAGAAGGTCAACGTACAGAACCTCAGGATGTTCCTTAAGGAACGCGTTCGCTTCGTTAAGCTGAACGGCACGCGGGGGTACCGACATGATGCAACACCTTTGTTGTTAAAAATATCAATCATTGATCTCTTCGGATTCCAGTCAACCCGAACGGCATGCCGAAGTCAAGCGAGGCCTTTTTTGCCCTAAAAAAGCGCTCGTAAGGCTTTTTTGAGGCACTTTGGGGCGTTTTTATGCCTTTGAACGCTTTAGCCGACGCGGGGTTGAGCGGGGCGTGTTGTATTTTTTACGGGGGTGTTGTGTAAAAAAATGAACAAGGCTAAGCTCGATTCAAACCCATAACACCAATAATACCGGGGTGCTTCATGTCTCGCCTGCCGATAATCGGCATCACCGACTGCTCTAGGCAGATTGGTCTGCATGCTTACCACATCAGTGGCGACACTTGCGTCCGCGCCGTAGCCTCATCGGCTTCGGGCCCGCTCAAAACTCTGCGGTCGCTGGCGGCTCATCGGTCTGCGTCCGATATTCTGGACGGTCCTGATGGCACCCCCATTACGGTTACTCCATTCAATATAGAACCGATTCACAATAGCGGCCTGGCTATCGCACAGGACTCCGCTCGTGATTCTGCACGCCCGGCCGTTGGCGCGCAGTCCGCAAGAAACACGATAGCCTGTCGCAGACACCCGTTTCAACGCGACGCCGATGCGTCAAACATCGCCTGACTTGCAAGAGTCAGGAAACTCAAAGCCTAGAGGCATTTATGAGTAACAACCTCGACCAGCTCACCGATTGGTTGAAAGACCACAAGATCACAGAAGTCGAATGCATGATCGCCGACTTGACCGGGATTACCCGGGGCAAGATTTCGCCGACCAACAAGTTCATTGCCGAAAAAGGCATGCGCCTGCCTGAAAGCGTTTTGTTGCAGACCGTGACAGGCGACTACGTCGAAGACGACATCTATTACGAGCTGCTCGACCCGGCCGACATCGACATGATCTGCCGCCCCGACCAGAACGCTGTGTTTCTGGTGCCGTGGGCCATCGAGCCGACTGCCCAGGTGATCCACGACACCTACGACAAGCAAGGCAACCCGATCGAGCTGTCGCCGCGCAACGTGCTCAAGAAGGTCCTGAAACTCTATACCGACAAGGGCTGGCAGCCGATCGTGGCGCCGGAAATGGAGTTCTACCTGACCAAGCGCAGCGACGACCCCGACTATCCGCTGCAGCCGCCGATCGGTCGCTCCGGGCGCCCGGAAATCGGTCGCCAGTCGTTCTCGATTGAAGCGGCGAACGAATTCGATCCGCTGTTTGAAGACGTCTACGACTGGTGCGAATTGCAGGAGCTGGACCTCGATACGTTGATCCACGAGGACGGCACGGCGCAGATGGAAATCAACTTCCGTCACGGCGATGCCCTGTCCCTGGCCGACCAGATCCTGGTGTTCAAGCGCACCATGCGCGAAGCCGCGCTCAAGCACGACGTGGCGGCGACCTTCATGGCCAAGCCCATGACCGGTGAACCGGGCAGTGCGATGCACTTGCACCAGAGCATCATCGACATCGAGACCGGCAAGAACATCTTCTCCAATGAAGACGGGACCATGAGCCAGTTGTTCCTGCACCACATCGGTGGCTTGCAGAAACTCATTCCCGAGCTGTTGCCGCTGTTCGCGCCCAACGTCAACTCGTTCCGCCGCTTCCTGCCGGACACCTCGGCACCGGTGAACGTGGAGTGGGGCGAAGAGAACCGCACCGTGGGCCTGCGGGTTCCGGACGCCGGGCCGCAAAACCGCCGGGTGGAAAACCGTCTGCCGGGCGCCGATGCCAACCCGTACCTGGCGATTGCCGCGAGCCTGCTCTGCGGTTACGTCGGCATGGTCGAAGGCCTCAATCCGAGTGCCCCGGTGGTGGGCCGTGGCTATGAACGCCGCAACCTGCGCCTGCCGCTGACCATTGAAGATGCGCTGGATCGCATGGAAAACAGCTCAACCATCGAGAAGTACCTGGGCAAAAATTTCATTACTGGCTACGTCGCGGTCAAGCGGGCCGAGCATGAAAACTTCAAGCGCGTGATCAGTTCGTGGGAACGGGAATTCCTGCTCTTTGCCGTCTGATACGCCGGGCGCCGTCGTTGTCGGGCGGCGCTTTCACCTGATTTTTTAGGAGATTTACATGACCAGTAACAATCCGCAAACCCGTGAATGGCAAACCCTGAGCAACGATCACCACCTGGCTCCGTTCAGTGATTTCAAGCAGCTGAAAGAGAAAGGCCCGCGGATCATCACCAACGCCAAGGGCGTTTACCTGTGGGACAGCGAAGGCAACAAGATCCTCGACGGCATGGCCGGCCTGTGGTGCGTAGCGATCGGTTACGGTCGTGATGAACTGGCCGATGCCGCTAGCAAGCAAATGCGCGAACTGCCTTACTACAACCTGTTCTTCCAGACCGCTCACCCTCCGGTTCTGGAGCTGGCCAAGGCCATCGCCGACATCGCCCCAGAAGGCATGAACCACGTGTTCTTCACCGGCTCCGGCTCCGAAGGCAACGACACCATGCTGCGTATGGTTCGTCACTACTGGGCGATCAAGGGCCAACCGAAAAAGAAAGTCATCATCAGCCGCAAGAACGGCTATCACGGTTCTACCGTGGCCGGCGCGAGCCTGGGTGGCATGACGTACATGCACGAACAAGGCGACTTGCCGATTCCGGGCATTGTCCACATCGCACAGCCGTACTGGTTCACCGAAGGCGGCGACATGACGCCTGAAGAGTTCGGCGTCTGGGCGGCGAATCAGCTGGAAGAGAAAATTCTGGAAATCGGCGTGGATAACGTCGGTGCCTTTATTGCCGAGCCGATCCAGGGCGCCGGTGGCGTGATCATTCCGCCAGACACCTACTGGCCGCGCATCAAGGAAATCCTCGCCAAGTACGACATCCTGTTCGTGGCGGACGAAGTGATTTGTGGTTTTGGCCGTACCGGTGAGTGGTTCGGTACCGATTACTACGACCTCAAGCCCGACATGATGACCATCGCCAAAGGCCTGACCTCCGGCTACATCCCCATGGGTGGCCTGATCGTGCGTGACGAAGTCGTCGAGGTGCTGAACGAAGGCGGCGACTTCAACCACGGCTTCACGTACTCCGGTCACCCGGTGGCCGCTGCGGTGGCGCTGGAAAACATCCGCATCCTGCGCGAAGAAAAAATTATCGAGCGCGTTCATGCAGAAACGGCACCCTATTTGCAGAAACGTCTGCGGGAACTGAACGATCACCCGTTGGTGGGAGAAGTGCGTGGTGTCGGTCTGTTGGGGGCCATTGAACTGGTTCAGGACAAAGCCACTCGCAAACGTTACGAAGGCAAGGGCGTCGGCATGATTTGCCGCCAGTTCTGCTTCGACAACGGCCTGATCATGCGCGCCGTGGGCGACACCATGATCATTGCTCCGCCACTGGTGATTACACCGGCTGAAATCGATGAGTTGGTGGCCAAGGCACGCAAGTGTCTGGACCTGACCCTGAGTGCGTTGCAGGGCTAAGTGCTAGGCTCTGAGCGTAAGTGGCCGGGGTTTGTATCAAAACAGCTACTTTCGCTCAGCGCTGTCAGAAAGCGTGGCCTTTCCTTGAAAGACCGATGTGGATCTTGCCAGACTAGCCGCGGTTCCAGTTGCCCGGGTTCGGTCGCTGAAAACAAGTGGTTCAAAAAAGAAAAATTTGGAGCATTACGCATGAAGGCACTAGGTAAAAAGCTCGCTGGTAAGACTCTCCTTGCCATGTCGTTGATGGGGTTGATGGCGGGCGCGGTTCAGGCCGATGACAAAGTACTGCACGTGTACAACTGGTCCGATTACATCGCACCGGACACCATCAAGAAGTTCGAAGACGAGTCGGGGATCAAAGTCGTCTACGACGTGTTCGACAGCAACGAAACCCTTGAAGCCAAGTTGCTGGCCGGCAAATCCGGTTACGACATCGTCGTACCGTCGAACAACTTCCTGGCCAAGCAAATCAAGGCCGGCGTTTACCAGAAGCTGGACAAGTCCAAGCTGCCTAACTGGAAAAACCTGAACACCGACCTGCTCAAGGCGGTATCGGTGAGCGACCCGGGCAACGAACATGCCTTCCCGTACATGTGGGGCTCGATCGGCATTGGCTACAACGCCGAGAAGGTCAAGGCTGCACTGGGTGCCGACGCACCGGTCGATTCCTGGGACCTGATCTTCAAACCTGAAAACGCCGCCAAGCTGAAGTCCTGCGGTATCAGCTTGCTGGACTCGCCAACCGAGATGATTCCGGTGGCGCTGCACTACCTGGGCCTGCCAACCGACAGCCAGAAGAAAGAAGACATCGACAAGGCTGAAGCGCTGATCATGAAGGTCCGTCCTTCGATCGCCTACTTCCACTCGTCCAAGTACATCTCCGACCTTGCCAACGGCAACATCTGTGTAGCCGTGGGTTACTCGGGTGACGTGTATCAGGCCAAGTCCCGCGCGGCTGAAGCCGGTGACAAGGTCAAAGTCAGCTACAACATTCCGAAAGAAGGTGCTGGCAGCTTCTACGACATGGTCGCCATCCCTAAAGATGCCGAGAACGTCGAAGGCGCCTACAAGTTCATGACCTTCCTGCAGAAGCCGGAAATCATGGCTGAAATCACCAACGCCGTGCGCTTCCCGAACGGTAACGCGGCTGCCACGCCACTGGTGGATAAAGACATCACCGCGGATCCAGGCATCTACCCGCCAGCGGACGTGCTGGCCAAGCTGTACGCGATTGCCGACTTGCCGGCCGCGACCCAGCGGATCCTGACTCGCAGCTGGACCAAGATCAAATCGGGTAAATAAGGCGTAAAACCCTGTAGCAGCTGCCGCAGGCTGCGTCCAACTGCGAAGCAGTTGTGCTGTTGAAAACGCGGGAAGGTCCTTCGGACCTTAACGCTGCCTTCGGCAGCTGCTACAGGTATCTGCATAAAAGTTTTGCTGGAACGGTTTTTCGAGGGTAAGTTGCGCGCCGGTTTTGTTGCTGGGCAATCACGGTTGTCATGTAACGCGGGGCAACTTGGGCCCAACTAATTTTAGAGGACCTCCACTTGCCTATTTTTTCTTTGTTTCGCAATGCCTTGCTGGCTGGCGCTGGACTGACACTTGCCGTTAGTGTCCAGGCCGCCGGTACTGTGCATATTTATAACTGGTCGGACTACATCGGTCCGACCACCCTGGCTGACTTCCAGAAAGAGACCGGCATCAAGCCGGTCTATGACGTCTTCGACTCCAACGAAACCCTGGAAGGCAAGTTGCTGGCCGGGCGTACCGGTTACGACGTGGTCGTGCCGTCCAACCACTTCCTTGGCAAGCAGATCAAGGCGGGCGCCTTCCAGAAACTCGACAAGTCGAAGCTGACTAACTATTCCAACCTCGACCCGGTGCTGCTCAAGCGCCTGGAGCAGAACGATCCGGGCAACCAGTACGCGGTGCCGTACCTGTGGGGCACCAACGGCATCGGTTACAACGTCGACAAAATCAAAGCCGTGCTGGGCGTCGACACGATCGATTCATGGAGCGTGCTGTTCGAGCCGGAGAACATCAAGAAGCTGCACAGCTGCGGCGTGGCGTTCCTCGACTCGGCCGATGAAATGATGCCGACCGTGCTCAACTACATGGGCCTGAACGCCAACAGCACTGATCCCAAGGATTATGAAAAGGCCACCGCCAAGTTGCTCGCCGTGCGGCCGTACGTGACTTACTTCCATTCCTCCAAGTACATCTCGGACCTGGCCAACGGCGACATCTGCATCGCCATCGGTTTCTCCGGCGACATGTTCCAGGCCCGCAACCGTGCGGAAGAAGCCAAGAAAGGCGTGAACATCGTCTACACCATTCCCAAGGAAGGCGGCGCTCTGTGGTTCGACATGCTGGCGATTCCCAAGGATTCGGCCAACACCAAAGAGGCCCACGCGTTCATCAACTATTTGTTGAAACCCGAGGTGATCGCACAGGTCAGTGATTCTGTTGGCTATGCGAATCCCAACCCTGCTTCGGACAAACTGATGGAACAGTCCATCCGCACAGACGAGTCGGTTTATCCACCGCAAGCAGTCCTCGACAAGACCTACGTGTCGGTCGAATTACCACCGAATATTCAACGTTTGATGACCCGCAGCTGGACCAAGGTCAAGACGGGTAAATAGCTTCAAGGCTCAAACTATCCAAGGTTGGCTCACCTTGAGCGAACTGCACTCTTTTTTTCTGGGAGTTTCGTAAATGGCAGTTGCCTCCGGCGCCTATAAGAAAGCCCTCGAGGGCGACCAGTCACCTAAACAGGTGCTGGTCAAAATCGACCGGGTCACGAAAAAGTTCGACGAGACGATTGCCGTGGACGATGTGTCCCTGGAAATCAAGAAAGGCGAAATTTTCGCCCTGCTCGGCGGTTCGGGATCGGGCAAGTCCACGTTGCTGCGCATGCTCGCTGGCTTCGAACGGCCAACGGAGGGGCGCATTTTCCTCGACGGCGTAGACATCACTGACATGCCGCCGTACGAGCGGCCGATCAACATGATGTTCCAGTCCTACGCCTTGTTCCCGCACATGACCGTGGCGCAGAACATCGCCTTCGGCCTCAAGCAGGACAAGCTGCCTGCCGCCGAAGTCGATGCGCGCGTGGCCGACATGCTCAAACTCGTGCAGATGAGCCAGTACGCCAAGCGCAAGCCGCATCAGTTGTCCGGTGGCCAGCGTCAGCGTGTGGCACTGGCGCGCTCGCTGGCCAAGCGACCGAAGCTGTTGCTGCTCGACGAGCCAATGGGCGCCCTGGATAAAAAGCTGCGTTCGCAGATGCAACTGGAGCTGGTGGAGATCATCGAGCGCGTCGGCGTAACCTGCGTCATGGTGACCCACGACCAGGAAGAGGCCATGACCATGGCCGAGCGCATCGCGATCATGCACCTGGGCTGGATTGCCCAGATCGGCAGCCCGATCGACATCTACGAAACCCCGACCAGTCGCCTGGTCTGCGAATTCATCGGCAACGTCAACATCTTCGACGGTGAAGTGATCGACGACGCCGAAGGTCACGCGACCATTACCTGCAAGGACCTGGATCGCCAGATCTACGTGGGCCACGGCATCAGTACCTCGGTGCAGGACAAATCCGTGACCTACGCGATCCGTCCGGAAAAACTGCTGGTGACGCCGACGCAGCCGACCTGCGAATACAACTGGTCCAGCGGCAAAGTGCACGACATCGCCTACCTCGGCGGGCACTCGGTGTTCTACGTCGAACTGCCAAGCGGCAAGATCGTCCAGTCGTTCGTCGCCAACGCCGAGCGCCGTGGTCAGCGCCCAACCTGGGGTGACCAGGTTTACGTGTATTGGGAAGACGACAGCGGCGTGGTACTTCGCTCATGAACATGCGCAAATTCAAACGCCGCCTCAATCGAATAATTCCCGGTGGCCGTCAGCTGGTCATCGGGGTTCCGTTCATCTGGCTGTTCATGTTCTTCATGCTGCCGTTCTTCATCGTCTTGAAGATCAGCTTCGCCGAAGCCGATGTGGCCATTCCGCCGTACACCGAAATCTACAACTTCGTCGACCAGAAGCTGCAGGTGCTGCTCAACCTCGGCAACTACGCCATGCTGGCGGGCGACGAGTTGTACATCGCCGCTTACCTCGGCTCGTTGAAGATGGCGCTGATCAGCACCGTCCTCTGTTTGCTGATCGGGTACCCGATGGCCTACGCCATTGCCAGTGCCCGTAAAGAGCTGCAAACGGTCCTCGTGCTGCTGATCATGATGCCGACCTGGACCGCCATCCTGATCCGCGTTTACGCGTGGATGGGCATCCTCAGCAACAACGGTCTGCTCAATGGTTTCCTGATGAGCATGGGCTGGATCAGCGAACCGCTGCAGATCCTCAACACCAACCTCGCCGTCTATATTGGTGTCGTTTACTCCTATCTGCCATTCATGATCCTGCCGCTCTACGCCAACCTGGTGAAGCACGACCACAGCCTGCTGGAAGCCGCATCCGATCTGGGTTCTAGCACCTTCAACAGCTTCTGGAAAATCACCATTCCGCTGTCCAAGAACGGCATCGTCGCTGGCTGCATGCTGGTGTTCATTCCGGTGGTGGGCGAGTTCGTGATCCCGGAACTGCTCGGCGGCCCGGAAACCCTGATGATCGGTAAAGTGCTTTGGCAAGAGTTCTTCAACAACCGTGACTGGCCCGTGGCGTCAGCCCTGGCGGTGGTGATGCTGGCGATCCTGATTGTGCCGATCATCCTGTTCAACCGCAGTCAGGCCAAAGAAATGGAGGGCAAAGAATGAAGCGCTTCAGATTCTCAAGCTTGATGCTGGTGCTGGGTTTGCTGTTCATCTACGCGCCGATGCTGATCCTGGTGATCTACTCGTTCAACGCCTCAAAACTGGTGACGGTGTGGGGCGGCTGGTCGATCAAATGGTACGTCGGGTTGATGGACAACACTCAGTTGATGGGCTCGGTGGTGCGCTCGCTGGAAATCGCCTGCTACACGGCGGTGGCGGCGGTGGCGCTGGGTACATTGGCCGCGTTCGTCCTGACCCGTATCACCCGCTTCAAAGGTCGCACGCTGTTCGGTGGCCTGGTCACCGCACCGCTGGTGATGCCCGAAGTCATCACCGGTCTGTCGCTGTTGCTGCTGTTCGTGGCCATGGCGCAGATGATCGGTTGGCCACAGGAACGCGGCATCGTCACTATCTGGATCGCCCACACTACGTTCTGTGCGGCGTATGTGGCGGTGGTGGTGTCGGCGCGTTTGCGTGAGTTGGACTTGTCCATCGAAGAGGCGGCCATGGACCTTGGTGCGCGGCCGTGGAAGGTGTTCTTCCTGATCACCATCCCGATGATCGCGCCCTCGTTGGGAGCAGGCGGCATGATGTCTTTCGCGCTGTCGCTGGATGACCTGGTGCTGGCGAGCTTCGTCTCGGGGCCGGGTTCCACGACCCTGCCAATGGAAGTGTTCTCGGCGGTGCGTCTGGGCGTGAAACCGGAGATCAACGCCGTGGCCAGCCTGATTTTGCTGGCGGTATCGCTGATGACGTTCCTGGTCTGGTTCTTCAGCCGTCGTGCCGAAGAGAGCCGCAAGCGTGCGATTCAGCAGGCCATCGAAGAAGGCGCTGCCGACTCCTGGAAGCAACCGGACGTACGCCGCGCGCAGGCGCCGGAAGCGGCTTGATCTACGGATGATCGTTCCCACGCAGAGCGTGGGAACGATCAGTAACCCAAATCCCCTGTGGCTTCATGCCAACCAAGGGGATTTGCGGATGATCTCGACAAAGTTCATCGGCTTGAACCCCGCCTCGCTGTCGACCAGCACATCGGCGTTCACCGTGCCGAACGTGGTATCCGGCTTGTGTTTGAAGCCGTTGGCGAACGCACACAGGATGCATTCCTTGAAGCCTTCACCCCGTGGATGCGCATGCACCACCGCCTCACGCTGCACGGTGGAAAACGCCGCGTAGTCGATGCCCAGCACATCCATTTCAACCCCGGCGGTCACCAGCGCCACATTCGGGCGCAAGTGTTGCGGCACACCCGGTGTGGTGTGCAGCGCAATCGACAGCCAGACTTGCTCGATATCGTCGTCGCTCAACCCGTAAGGCTTGAGGAATGCCTTGGCGGCATTGGCGCTGTCGACTTCAAAACGTTCGTCATCGCTGCGATGTCCTTCCACCAGGCCCAGGTCATGGAACATCGCGCCGACGTACAGCAACTCCGGATCGTAGGCCAGTTGCTTGCGTTCACCGCTCAACGCACCGAACAGAAACACCCGGCGCGAGTGGTGATACAGCAAGTCGGACTCGACATCGCGGATGTATTCGGTGGTGGCCTTGGCCAATGCGCTGTCGGGAATGTTGATACCGGCAATGATGCTGCTCATGGGTGCTGTCCTCGTGGGCAACGCCGTGGCGGCGCTGATGGAACAAGTCTGTTGCGTCACCCAAAACCGGACAATCGATCCATGGCTGCGATCCTTGCCAATGAACCTGCATATCGCGCCAACCTCGCTTGTTGCGCGTGGATTGGCTAAGTTTGATGCAGATAATCGAATCACAAACGGCGCCTGTAGCAGCTGCCTCGCAGGCTCGGCAGCTGCTACAGGTCTTGCGGTGTAATCAAAGTATTGAGGGCGTTTCCCGCCATGAGTAAAACCGTAGCCATCGTGGTTTTTGCCGGGGTTCAGTCCCTGGACGTTACCGGTCCCATGGATGTGTTTTGCGAGGCCAACCGCTTCCTCGAACCGCAAGACCATTACCGGTTGGAGGTGATCGGTGTCGAGCATGGGATGATGCCGTGTTCCAACGGTTTGTCGCTCAATGCTCACCGGCATTTCAGCGACGCGCTTGAGGCGTATGACCTGCTGCTGGTGGCCGGCGGCCCGCAATTACCATTCCTGGATTTCGGTGCGGTGTTCGATGCCTGGTTGCGTGGTGCCTGCGGGCGGGCGCAACGTTTTGGTTCGATCTGCAATGGCGCGTTCATGCTGGCGCGGGCCGGCCTGCTTGATGGGCGGACCGTGACCACCCATTGGAGCGATGCTGCCGCGTTGGCACAGTTGTGCCCGTCGACCCGGGTCGAGGCGGATCGCTTGTACGTGCAGGACGGCGAGCTCTACACCTCGGCCGGGGTCACGGCGGGGATTGATCTGTCGTTGTACCTGCTGGCCAGGGATCACGGGCCGGAAGTCGCGCTGCACGTGGCCAAGCGTCTGGTGGTATTCACGCAGCGCTCAGGCGGGCAATCGCAGTTCAGCCCGTTCCTCACGCCCCACGCCGAACCCACGTCGGCGGTGGCGCTGGTTCAGCTCTACGTGCTGGCGAACCTCACCGGCGACCTGACCCTCGCTGACCTGGCGAATGCGGCCAACATGAGCACCCGCAACTTTTCCCGTGTGTTTGCCAAGGAAGCCAAAATCACCCCGGCGGAATTTGTCGAACAGGCGAGGGTGGACGCGGCGCGGGTGCTGTTGGAAAGCACCCATTCGCCACTGAAAACCGTGGCCTACCAATGTGGGTTTCGCGATGCCCAGCACATGCGCAGCGTGTTCAACCGCCGATTGGGGGTAACGCCACAGCAGTTCCGGCTGAATTTTTCTGCGATGGTTTGAGCAGGCATTTCTGTCGTTTGTGAGGGCCTCATCGCGGGCAAGCCCGCTCCCACATTGGACCGCGTTCGAGCGGACAACTCAGTCACTTGTGGGAGCGGGCTTGCCCGCGATGACGGCAGCCGAAACAACAAAAATCTACGGCGCAGCCCGCGCCGGCAAGAACTTCAACGTGCTGCGCGTATTGGCCGTGACTTCTTCATCGTTGAAGTGCGCCTCGTAATAAACCCCTTCGACATACGCCTCCGCCTGGTCATCGTAGTGGCTGTCGAACGGCACACCACTCTGGCCGACCGGGTTGATGGTCAGGCTGTGGGCCGGGTCGGCAAAGTCGACCAGGCGTCGCGTCGACGGGCCGTAAGTCACCGGCCACGGCGCCGGGCCGATTTTGGCCGAGAGGTTGTTCGGCACTTCATGCGTGCCGGGTGCCGCAAACGGCCCGACGTTGTAGATAAGGTCCAACGGCTTCTGCATGCCCAGTGGATGGCCGTGCGTCAGGGTGTGCGCCTTGCCCCACTGCCATTGAGCCGAATCCGCACCCAGCGTTGTCTTGAGGTGGGTGATGCTCGCTTGCCAGGCCACCTTGACCGTATCGGCGCGGGTTTCCTTGCCGAGGGTGTTGCGGTTGTCCCACCACGGCGAATCAGGCGTAGCGGCCAGACGTGGCAGCGCGGCGTCGATCACCCGGGTCGAGAGCAAAGTGTCGAAGAAATCATTGCCCAGTTCATCGTGCATCGTCGCGTCAGCCAGGTTGAACAGGAACTGGTTGAACAGCGTCGCGCTGGTCGAATCCAGCGGGTAATCGCCTTTCCACTGCGCCAGTTGTTCCACCAGTTTCAGTTCGGCGGGATCGCTGACGACTTCACGCAGTACCGGCAACAACGGCGCCAATAGACGCGGGCCGTAAGCCGTGGTGGTGCCCAGTTGCAGCTTCTGGCTGGCGTCGATGTCCCACTTCACGTTCTTGTCACTGAGCTGGCGATTGAGCTGCTGGCCGCGATCGGCAAGGTTGTAGTAACCGGGGATCTCCATGCCGGTCGGCGATAGCGGCTGGAAGTTGGCTGAGACGATATAGCCGCGTGGCGGGTTCTCTTCCTGCGGGTTGGCGCTGAACGGGTAAAAGCCGTCCTTGTCCGCCTGATTGGTGCTGCCGTCGAGGATGAAGCCGGGTTTCACCCCGGTCGGGCGTTTGGGCAGCAGAGCCGCCGCCCACCAGCCGATGTCGCCCTTGGCGTTGGCGTAGACAATGTTCAACCCCGGCGCCTGAACCTTGGCGGCGGCGGCGCGTGCCTTGGCCAGCGTGTCGGCGCGGTTGAGCTGGTAGAAACCTTCGAGAATCGGGTTTGGCGTTTCAAGGAACGCCCACCACATGGCCACCGGCGTCTTGCCTGCCGCGGTGCCGAGTGCATCATTGATGATCGGGCCATGGGGCGATTGACGCAGGGTCAGCGTGACCGGCTCCTGGCCCTTCACGGCAATTTTCTGTTCGGTGTTGACCATGTCCACCCACTTGCCGCGATACCAGACCTGGTTAGGGTTGTCCGGGTTGATCTTCTCGGCGATCAGGTCCAGATCGTCGTTCTGGAACATGGTCAGGCTCCAGCCGAAGTCCAGGTTGTGGCCGAGAAAGGCAAACGGCACCAAG
The DNA here is from genome assembly GCF_056405815.1 of Pseudomonas sp. P1_F1_2. Lineage (NCBI taxonomy): Bacteria > Pseudomonadati > Pseudomonadota > Gammaproteobacteria > Pseudomonadales > Pseudomonadaceae > Pseudomonas > Pseudomonas sp. P1_F1_2. The sequence continues at coordinate 14,745 of NZ_JBFUBK010000092.1, forward strand.
GCCTGATGGTGGCCGTACAGCTCAAAGCCCGGCGCCGAGAGTTGTGCCTCGTACCAGACTGCGGGCACTGAAAAGCGAATATGCGGGTCGCCCGCCAGCAGCGGTTTGGCGCTTTTGGTGCGGTTGCCGGAAATCACCCAGGCGTTGCTGCCTTCGAATTGGGGCAGGCCATTGTCGGCCAGCGCTTGTTCGCTCAGGCGGGCGAGGGCGTTCAGGTCTTTCCAGTCACTGGCTGTCAGTGTCAGGGCAGGTTTGGAATGCCCCTTGGCCAATACGCCTTTGGGCTGCCAGTCGAGGTCGAAGATGTTCAGGTAGTCGGCGCCCAATTGGTCGCGCACGAACGTCAGCAAAGGTTCGGTGCGGAACGCCGCGGCAAAGCTGTATGCCATGTAGCCGGCGACGCTGATGCTGTCTTGCGCCGTGAACGGACGCTTGTGGATGCCCAGCACGTCGAACTCGGCGGGTGCGGCGTGAGTGTCCTGATATTGATTGATGCCATCCAGGTACGCTTCCAGCGCCTTCCATGCCGGCGACTGCCGATCCAGCGACGCCACGTAGCTGTCGGCCCGCTCACGAATGCGCAGGCTGCGGAAGAGTTTGTCGGTCTCGATCAGTTTCGGGCCGAGGATTTCGGCCAGTTCACCCCGGGCCAGGCGCCGCATGGCTTCCATCTGGAACAAGCGGTCCTGGGCTTGCACATAGCCGAGGGTGCGGTAGAGGTCGGCTTCGTTTTCCGCGCGGATATGCGGCACGCCACGCTCGTCGTAACGCACGGTCACCGAACCTTGCAGGCCTTGCAGTTCGACCAGGCCCTGACGCGACGGCTGTTTGCTGTACACATACCCGCCGACTCCGATGGCGAGCACGACAATCAGCAAGGCAAGTACGGTCAGGACGCGTTTCATGGTGACTCCTTGTTCTTATAGGTTTGCCGCCCGTGTGGGCTGCCAACATGTAGCACAGACCTTCCGTGGCGGGCATCGCGGTCCTGCAAAAGTCAGGAATGCCTTACTTCACTTCAACGGGCCATGGGCAGTAACAACCGATGGCCAGCGTATGGGTAGCGTTCACCGCGCGACCTTCGCTCAGTGCTTGCAGAATGGGTTCGATGAAGCTGTTGTTCGAATTGCAGGTCAGGCCTTCGCTGTACGGGCCGAAGTAGGCCAGTTTGCCGTTGCGGTCCCAGATCGCCACGGCCGGGCTGGCGGGAATCTGTTCGGAGCCCGGCAGGACGGTAATGGTTTTCAGGCTGCTCAGTGTGGCGGGTAACTGGCCATGGCTGCCGGGTTTTTGCACTGCATAAAACTCGACGCCCTGCGGTACATAGCGCTCGACCAGTTCGCTCAGGTGTTGTTGATTGCCGACGTTGCACGGGCAGGCCGGGTCCCAGAAGTGCACCAGCCGGATGGCGCCGGGGCCGGCGAGGTCGTCGGGCAGGCGCAGCGGGTCACCGGAAAATACCGCGGTGTGTTCGCTGAAGGCTCGCAAGTAGCGTCCTTGAAACCAGTCATACGCGGCCCACAGGATGCCGGCGCACACGAGGGCGAGCAGGCTGGCAAGCAGTGTGGTGCGATAGGCCGGGCGCATGGGTTTCAATCCTCGAAGGTCGGCTAGCTTGCCATGCTTGCCGCGACAGATGAATATCGCAGGCCTATAAAGTCTGTTTACCGCTCTGGAATCGTTCATGTCAGCGACGTTTGCCCCCGATCATTTACGCGCCAGCCTGCGGCCATTGGCCGAAGGGCAGCCGTTGTCGACCGAGGCCATGGCGTATCAGCGTTTTTATGGCCTGGATTTTCCGGGGCGTACGCTGCGTGGGGGGCTGGGGCGTTTCGAGGTCGATGGCTATGAATTGGTCAGCCAGTTCTGGTGGCCGGAGCGGGCGAAGGCGACGTTGTTCATGTTCCACGGTTTCTACGATCACACCGGACTCTACCGCCATGTGATCGAGTGGGCGCTGGACCAGGGGTTTGCCGTAATCGCCTGCGACCTGCCGGGGCATGGTCTGTCCAGTGGCGAGCGGGCGAGCATCAAGGCATTCGCCGAGTATCAGCACACGCTAGAAGGGTTGTTCGCCGAGGCCTTGTCCATCGATCTGCCGCAGCCGTGGCACCTGTGCGGGCAAAGCACGGGTGGGGCGATCGTGATTGATCATGTACTCAATCAAGGCTCTAACAGTCCCGCTCAAGGGCAGGTGATTCTGTTGTCACCCCTGGTCAGGCCTCGCGCCTGGGGTTGGTCCAAACTCAGTTATTACCTGCTCAAGCCTTTCGTCAAAGCCATCGCCCGGCGCTTCAGCGAGAACTCCAACGATCCTGATTTCTTGCCGTTCCTGCAGGCTGATCCTTTGCAGCCGTTACGCCTGCCCACGGCCTGGGTGGGGGCATTGGCGCGCTGGATCAAGCAGATCGAAGCCGCACCCAACAGCCCGCGCAGGCCGCTGATCGTGCAGGGGCAGGCAGACATGACGGTGGATTGGGAGCATAACCTTGGGGTGTTGAAGGCCAAGTTCGACCGGCCTCAGGTGTTGATGTTGCCAGAGGCGCGGCATCATCTGGCGAATGAGACGCTGGTGTTGCGGCAGGAGTATTTCGGGTTTTTGACCAAGCGGATCAAAGGCCGGAATTCATAGCGGCCGTTTTGGCCCCATCGCGGGCAAGTCGATCAGACAGCAAAAATCATTGGCTGAGGTTCGAAGTATTCTGCCCCACCGCCAACCCCGCCCGAATTGCCGCCAGTGCGGCCTGGTAATAGGCCTGGCCCTCGGTGGACTCGGCAAACGTGGCGAATTCTTCCAGTTCGTCATCCGACAGGTCGCGATACACGTAGAGCAGCGTGTTGTTCAGGTCGCTGCCGATCTGTTCCATCAAACGCTGACGCTGACCGTTCAACATCATCTGCGCCTGACCACCGCCCAACAGGCCGGGAATCATTGAACTCAGGCTGTCGGCCGCGACACCGGCAATGGCCAGGCTCACTTCAGCGCCCGCCTCGCGAGCGGGCAGGGCCTGGGCCAGGTGGCCGATGATCAATTGACGGCTATCGCTGGCCTGAACCTTGGGCAGGCCCTTGGCGTTTTTTGCCAGTTGATCACGACGGGTGGCCAGCAGTTCGGCGGCTACGACTTTTTTGCCCAAGGGCGATTGAAAGAAGGCCAATGCCGGTTTGGGATCAGCGAGGCTCTTGCGCAATTGCGCTTCGGCACGCTGATCGACGGACTGGGGAGCGAAACGCTGATTGCTGTTATTCACCAGCGCCTGAAACACGGCCGGTGGCAGGCTGCTTTCGTAGCGTTGTTGTGCGGCCGTGAGCGCGTCGTTGAAATGCGCACGTTGGTCTGGCCAGCCGGCGACTTTATACAACTGGTCGTGGCCGTCTGCCCAAGCGGGCAAAGCACAGAGCATCAACAGTGAAAAAAGCAAACGGCGCATAGGGACTCCTGTCGGCAGGCGACTATTCTCCGTGTGGCACCCGTACTTGTCGAGAATTCGTATCAACCCGCTGCGTGGCTCTGTCGGATTTTCAAGCACAGGAATACTATGCGCGGCATGCAAATACCCTCTGATCACCCGCTGCTGTTACGTATCGTTGATGACCTGGCTGCACATGGCTGGTCGCAGCAGAATATTTTCCTGCCTCTGGATCTGACCCGGGCGTTGGCGGCTGAGTGCCGTAAACGTGCAGCCGAGGGTGAACTGGCCCCGGCCGCCGTGGGCCGAGGCCCGTCATCGGAAGTTCGCGAGGGGATTCGTGGTGACCACATCCAGTGGATCGATCCGGGCCAGGCCGAAGCCTGCGACAGCTACCTGGCGTTGATGGACAGCCTGCGTGAAGCACTGAACCGCGGCTTGTTCCTGGGGCTGGAAGATTTCGAAAGCCACTTCGCGATGTACCCACCCGGCGCGTTTTACCTCAAACACGTCGACCGTTTCCGCGATGACGACCGGCGCATGGTGTCGGCCGTGGTGTATCTCAATGACGGCTGGCTGCCTGAACACGGTGGTCAGTTGCGCATGTACCTCGACGACGACCGCGCCTACGACGTGCAACCTATCGGCGGTTGCCTGGTGGTCTTCCTCTCGGGCGAAGTGCCCCACGAAGTCCTGCCCGCCACCCGGGATCGCCTGTCGTTGACCGGCTGGTTCCGGCGTCGGGGTAACGAGCCGTTCTGATCATGCAAAAGATTCTGGTAAGCCGCTGCCTGCTGGGCCATCGCGTTCGTTACGACGGCGGGGCGAGTGGGCCATTCGATCAGCTTCAGCAATGGCTGGATGAGGGCCGGGTCGTACCGCTGTGCCCCGAGGTGGCCGGCGGTTTGCCGACGCCGCGGGCCGCGGCGGAAATCCCGGGCGGGCAGGGCGGTGAAGTGCTTGATGGCCACGCCAGTGTGATCACCACCGAAGGCGCGGATGTCAGTGCCGAGTTTCTGTCGGGGGCGTATCAGGCGCTGGCACTGGTGCAACAGCATGGCATCCGCATCGCTGTGCTCAAGGCCAACAGCCCGTCCTGCGGGAATTTGCTGACGTATGACGGGACGTTCAGCGGCGTAAAGGTCAGTGGCGAGGGTGTGACGGCGGCGCTGCTCAAGCGCCATGGCGTGCAAGTCTTCAGCGAGCTGGAGTTGCCGCAAGCTGATGCCGCACTGAGCTCTCTCGACTGACACCCCCCCCTTTGTAGGCGCGAGCAGGCTCACTCTTGCAGGGGTTAGTCATTTACCCTCTGTCAGGGCTTGGGCGACACACTCGCATCCGCCGTAAACCACTTCTTCTCCAGCGCCGCCATCCGGCCATCGTCCTTGATCCGTTGCAGCGCGTTTTCCAGGCTGGCGTGAAACGCCGGGTTACCTTTCTGAAACGGAATCGCCAGGCTCACGGGTGCGGCGGCTTTCGGTTTCGCATCAGTCAACGACTGCACCAGCAACATTGAGCGCGGTTCTTCTTTCTGCGCGATCAATTGCGTGGTGGTTTGAACGTAAGGTTCGCTGAAATCGAAACGATCCGAGAGCGCCGAGGTCACTGTAATGTGATTGATGGCGATGTCGTACTTGCCGCTTTCAACGCCAGTCAGCAGATCGCCCGAATCGGTGACGACGAAGTCGGCCCGTACATCGAGCTCGTTGGCCAGCAGTTGACCCAGCTCGACTTCGAAGCCGGTGAGCTTGCCTTCATCCTTGAAGTTGAAGGGCGGTGTATTCGCTTCAAGAGCGATGCGCAGTTCGCCGCGGTCGTTCACGTCGTCAATCAGTTCGGCATGAGCCAAAGGGCTCAAAAGGGGTAGCAGACAGATCAGGCCAGGCAAAAAGCGCATGGTCACTCCTTTGAATTTATTATCGCGACCCTCTGGTTCAGGTTCGCTTTGCTATGGTTGTCGAGTGCCTTCGACAACGATTGACCATGAAGTTGTATTGGTCACGCGGATTTTACGGAAAAACAGGAGAAGAGAATGAAAACCTTTATGTCACGTGCTGCTTTGGCTGGCCTGCTGATGGGTGTTTCGGTGTTGGCCAGTGCTGCTACACCGGCGCCCAAGGGGGCTGAAGTATCCATCGTTTCTCCTGAAGACGGGGCGACGGTGCCGCAGACTGTCGTCGTCAAGTTCGCGGTCGAGAACGTTGCGCTGGCGCCTGCGGGTGATACCACCAAGAACACCGGCCATCACCACTTGCTGATCGATGTCGATGAACTGCCAGCCGCCGGTGCGGCGATCCCCAAAGATGACAACCACAAACATTTCGGCAAAGCCGAGACCCAGGCTGAAATAACGCTGACGCCGGGCAAGCACACCTTGCAGCTGGAACTGGGCGACAGCAACCACATACCGTTCGATCCGCCGATCGTGTCGAAAAAGATCACCGTCAACGTGAAGTAACCTGCTCGGTATAAAGAACCGCGCCCATGAAAAAGGAGACCACTAGGTCTCCTTTTTTTGTCGCTCAAGTCGCTATCAGAACAACACGCGGCAACGAATGGTGCCGTTGATGTGCTGCAGCTTCTCTTGCGCCAGGTCCGAGTACTCGGCGTCGACGTCGATTACCACGTAGCCGACTTTCTCGTTGGTCTGCAGGAACTGACCGGAGATGTTGATGCCGTTTTCGGCGAAAACCTTGTTGATCTCGCTGAGCACGCCCGGAATGTTTTCGTGGATGTGCAGCAGACGGTGCTTGCCAGGGTGAGCCGGCAGGGCCACTTCCGGGAAGTTCACGGACGATACCGACGTACCGTTGTCGCTGTACTTGACCAGTTTCTCTGCCACTTCCAGGCCGATGTTGGCCTGGGCTTCAGCGGTGGAGCCACCGATGTGCGGGGTCAGGATCACATTGTCCAGGCCGCGCAGCGGGCTTTCGAACTCTTCGTCGTTGGAGCGAGGCTCCACCGGGAACACGTCGATGGCCGCGCCGATCAGGTGCTTGTCCTTGATGGCGGCAGCCAGGTGGTCCAGCTCGACCACGGTGCCGCGAGCGGCGTTGATCAGGATGCCGCCTTTCTTGATCGCGCGGATTTCCTTCTCGCCCATCATCCACTGGGTGGCGGCGGTTTCCGGAACGTGCAGCGAGACGATGTCGGACATCGCCAGCAGCTCGTGCAGGTTGCCTACCTGAGTGGCGTTGCCCAACGGCAGCTTGGTGATGGTGTCGTAGAAGTACACCTGCATGCCCAGGCCTTCAGCCAGGACCGACAGTTGCGTACCGATCGAACCGTAACCGACGATACCCAGCTTCTTGCCGCGGATTTCGAAGGAGTTGGCCGCGCTCTTGATCCAGCCGCCACGGTGGCAGGAAGCGTTCTTCTCAGGGATGCCGCGCAGCAACAGGATCGCTTCGGCCAGCACCAGCTCGGCTACGGAGCGAGTGTTGGAGTACGGTGCGTTGAACACCGCGATGCCGCGTTCGCGAGCCGCGTTCAGGTCAACCTGATTGGTGCCGATGCAGAAACACCCTACAGCCACGAGCTTCTTCGCGTGATCGAAGATCTCTTCGGTCAGTTGCGTGCGGGAGCGAATGCCGATGAAGTGCGCATCAGCAATCTTTTCCTTCAGCTGGGCTTCCGGCAGAGAACCGGTGAGGTACTCAATGCTGGTGTAGCCCGCCGCCTTGAGGACGTCGACAGCCGATTGGTGGACGCCTTCGAGAAGAAGGAACTTGATCTTGCTCTTATCGAGAGAAGTCTTGCTCATCTGCGTAAACCTGTATCCCGGAGAAAAATGGCAGGAAATGGTCAACAGATGCTGACCCGGACGGCAAGAAAGCCGTCGCCGCAGAACAGCCGTTGGGCACTATCCTGCGGGGTCGATATGCTAGCATAGGCGCCCCGCTAAACACTCATTCCTGCGACGTGAAGCGTTCTCAGGATGACCATGAATTGTTCGAGAGTTCTGTCGATGACCAATCCTGCCCTGATTGATGAGCTGAAGACCCTGGTTGAGCCTGGCAAGGTGCTGACCGATGCCGACTCCCTGAATGCTTATGGTAAGGATTGGACCAAGCATTTCGCCCCGGCCCCGACGGCCATCGTGTTTCCCAAGACCACCGAACAGGTCCAGGCCATTGTCCTGTGGGCCAATAAACACAAGGTGGCGCTGGTGCCGTCCGGTGGTCGTACCGGGTTGTCTGCCGCTGCCGTGGCGGCCAATGGCGAAGTCGTTGTGTCCTTCGACTATATGAACCAGATTCTTGACGTGAACCTCACTGACCGCACGGCCGTATGTCAGCCAGGCGTGGTCACTGAGCATTTGCAGAACGTCGCCGAAGAAAAAGGCCTGTACTACCCGGTGGACTTCGCTTCGGCAGGTTCCAGCCAAATTGGCGGCAATATCGGCACCAATGCCGGCGGGATCAAGGTCATTCGCTATGGCATGACCCGTAACTGGGTAGCCGGCATGAAAGTCGTGACCGGCAAGGGTGATGTGCTGGAGCTGAACCGCGACCTGATCAAGAACGCCACTGGCTACGACATGCGCCAGCTGTTCATCGGCGCTGAAGGCACCCTGGGTTTTGTGGTCGAAGCGACCATGCGCCTGGACCGTGCGCCGAAAAACCTGACCGCGATGGTCCTCGGTACTGCCGATTTCGACGCGATCATGCCGGTATTGCACGCGTTCCAAAGCAAGCTCGACCTGACGGCCTTCGAATTCTTCTCCGATAAAGCGCTGGCCAAAGTCATGGGCCGCGGCGATGTGCCGGCGCCTTTCGAAACTGATTGCCCGTTCTACGCGTTGCTCGAATTCGAAGCGACCACCGAAGAAGTGGCCAACCACGCCCTGGAAACCTTCGAGCACTGCGTCGAGCAGGGCTGGGTACTGGACGGCGTGATGAGCCAGAGCGAAACCCAGCTGCAGAACCTGTGGAAGCTGCGCGAATACATCTCCGAAACCATTTCCCACTGGACGCCGTACAAAAACGACATTTCGGTCACTGTGTCGAAAGTCCCGGCGTTCCTGAAGGAAATCGACGCGATCGTCGGCGAACACTACCCGGACTTCGAAATCGTCTGGTTCGGCCACATTGGCGACGGCAACCTGCACTTGAACATCCTCAAGCCGGATAACCTGAGCAAGGACGAGTTCTTCGCCAAGTGCGCAACCGTCAACAAGTGGGTGTTCGAAACCGTCGAGAAGTACAACGGCTCGATCTCCGCCGAGCACGGCGTGGGCATGACCAAGCGTGATTACTTGACCTACAGCCGCTCGCCGGTTGAGATCGAGTACATGAAAGCCGTCAAAGCGGTGTTCGACCCGAACGGCATCATGAACCCGGGCAAGATCTTCGCTGTTTGATTTTCGAACGTTAAGAGCACGAATCAGGAGTCGGTAATGAGCTATCAGCACCAGTATGTCGACGGCACGCGTATTCACTTCCCGCTGGGGAAAGTGGTGTGCATTGGCCGTAACTATGCCGAACACGCCAAGGAACTGGACAACCCGGTGCCTACCGAGCCGTTGCTGTTCATCAAACCGGGCAGTTGCGTGGTGCCGCTGGACGGCGGTTTCAGCATTCCGACCGAGCGTGGCTCGGTGCATTACGAGGCGGAAATCGCTGTATTGATCGGCAAGTCGTTGTCGACCAAGCCGAGCCGTGAGGAAGTGCTGGACGCCATCTCCGGTTTCGCGCCGGCCCTGGACCTGACGCTGCGCGACAAACAGGCCGAGCTGAAATCCAAGGGCCTGCCTTGGGAAATCGCCAAGTCCTTCGATGGCGCGGCGGTGATCGCGCCGTTCGTGTCCGGCAGTACCTTTGCGGACCTGGCCGACATCGGCATCCGCCTGACCATCAATGGCGAAGTGCGCCAGGACGGCAACAGCAGCGCAATGCTCAACCCGATCGTGCCGATGATCCAGCACATGGCCGGTTGCTTTTCGCTGCAGGCCGGTGACGTGATCCTGACCGGCACGCCAGTGGGCGTTGGTCCGCTGAATGTCGGTGACGAGATCGTCCTGGAACTGCCTGGCGCGAGCCGCTTCACCAGCAGCGTTCGCTAACCCAAACACCGCAAACCCCCGTAGGAGCCGAGCTTGCTCGCGATGGCGTCAGCACATTCAACCTGGATGTTGAATGAACGACCGCTATCGCGAGCAAGCTCGGCTCCTACAAGGGTTTTGTGGTTGGCCGCCGTAGGGCCTTCCTGTCATTTGCCGATTTTTTCACATGTTCTCTGGATAATTCCGGGGCGTTCGGCGTCTGAGCCGGCCCCAATTGTGCTATTACCCCTAGCCTGAATTTCTGGAACGCATTCCCCGATGGCCACTCCTCCGCTTTCCACGTTTAAACCTGCCCGCCGCTCGCGCTTCGCGCTGCGTTGGTATACCTGGCTACTGTTGGTGGCCGTTGTCGCCTACGGCRTCGCCTTTGCCATGCATTGGGATGCGCGAGGCGTGCTCTGGGTGAAAGAGCAATTCAAGAGCCCGGCCGAGCGCCAGGCCAGTATCTGGCTTCCGGACTACCGGGCAGTGATCGATGCCAAGCCGTTGCCGGGCATGGAAAAGGACGAAGCATCGGACCTGTCTTACGATCCCCAGACCAAGACCCTGTTTTCGGTCATGGGCAAGAACCCGTTCTTGGTCGAATTGAACCTGCAGGGCGATGTGTTGCGCAAAATGCCGTTGGTCGGCTGGAGCAACCCTGAAGGCGTCACCGTGCTGGGCGATGGTCGGTTGGCCATTGTCGATGAGCGCGAGCATCTGATCGCTATCGTCAAGGTTGACGCCGACACCCGCGAACTGAACATCGCCGACTTCCCGAAATACGACCTCGGCCCTTCCAAAGACCAGAACAAGGCCTTCGAGGGTGTCACCTGGGATCCGCGCAATCAGCAACTGGTGCTGGGCGAAGAGCGTCCGCCGGCCTTGTTTACCTGGAAAGGTGACGGCAAGGTCCTGACCGGTGACAAGCTGAAACTGGCCAGTCATGCGCTGGATATGCGCAACCTGTCGGCACTGGCCATCGACCCGCGGACCGGCCACATGCTGGTGCTGTCCGCCGATTCGCACCTGTTGCTGGAGCTGGACAAGAAGGGTGAACAGGTCAGTTTCATTACGCTGCTGCGTGGCTTCAACGGCCTGAAGAACACCATTCCCCGGGCCGAAGGCGTGACCATGGACGAAGCGGGCACCTTGTACATGGTGAGTGAGCCGAACCTGTTCTACCGCTTCGAAAAGCAGAAATAAGCGCCGCAAACCCGCAGTTGTGGTCGCAGGCTACGGGCCATTAAGCTTGAATTCATACGGGCGTGATATTTCATCCGCCCGTTTTGTTTTCGAGCTGGCCTGAATGCAACGACTTGCCCGTCCCAAACCCCTTGTCCTGATCCTGACGGTGATTGCCCTGATCGCGCTGGTTGCGATCGGCCAATACATGCGCTTGTTCGAGCGTGGCTGGTTCAACCTGCAGACCCTTTGGCAGCCGCAGAGCAGCGAATCCATCGGCCTGGATCAATACCGGGTGGAAATCGAAGCACGGGTGATCGACGGTCTGGACGATAACGTCTCGGCGCTGACGTTTGATCCGGTGCGCAAAAGCCTGTTCACGGTGACCAACAAAAACTCTGAGCTGATCGAGCTGTCGCTTGAGGGCAAGGTCCTGCGGCGGGTGGCGTTGATTGGCTTCGGCGACCCGGAAGCGGTGGAGTTCATCAGCGCCGACACCTACGTGATCACCGATGAGAGCCAGCAGCGGCTGATCAAGATTCATCTGGAGCAGGACACCACTTTCCTCGACGGGGCGGATGCCGAACAGATGGTCCTTGGCGTGCACATGGGCAGTAACAAGGGGTTTGAAGGGTTGGCGTACGATTCGGTGGGCAAGCGCCTGTTCGTCGCCAAGGAGCGCGACCCGATGCTGATCTACGAAGTGCAGGGCTTTGCGCATTACAACCCGGAGAAATCCTACGCCGTGCACGTGGTGAACAACCCCAAGCGCGATGCAGGGATGTTCGTGCGGGACTTGTCGAGCTTGCAATACGACGAGCGCAGCGGTCATCTGTTGGCGCTGTCTGACGAGTCGCACTTGATTCTGGAGCTGGATGTGGATGGGCGACCGCTGAGCACCCTGTCATTGATCAAGGGGCGCCAGGGTTTGCAAAAAACCGTGCCGCAAGCGGAAGGCATCGCGATGGATGACGAGGGTACGATGTACCTCGTCAGCGAGCCCAATCTGTTCTACGTCTTCAAAAAACCAGCGCAACCCTAAAAACACCCCAAAACCACTGTGGGAGACATGCACAGATTGTGTGTGTGCCACAAAACACTGTAGGAGCCGAGCTTGCTCGCGATAGCGGTGCATCAGT
>NZ_JBFUBK010000093.1:0-25676 GCF_056405815.1 Pseudomonas sp. P1_F1_2
GACTACACCCGGGCACGTGACGAGATGTTCGAGGCCACCGACACCGAGTGGGCGCCTTGGCATGTTGCTCGTTCGGAAGACAAAAAATCGGTACGGCTGAACCTGCTGACTCACTTGCTGAAAAACATCCCGTACAAAAAAATCAAGCAAGAGAAAGTCACGCTGCCGAAACGCAAAATCGGCAGCTACAAGCCGATCAATTATCAATTCAAGTACATCGCAGAACCGTTCTGACGGTTCTGCGCGATGTGGCAGCCTACTCCCTGGATTGAGGTTCGGATTGGGCTGCCTCAGCCGTTGCTTCAATGGCCCGGATACTCACCGCCGCAAATATCGCCGTCATCAAAACGCCGTGGAAACCCAGCACGATGGCAAGGACACGCGAGCTCGCGAGTTTGGGGGCCAGGTCACCGTAGCCGATGGTCAGGCCGGTCACAAAGGCAAAGTAGATGCCGTCAAACGCCCCCCATCCTTCCAGGTGGCTGATGACCAGACCGAGCACTATGATCATCGTCAGCAGTATGGAAAAAATCGGCCAGACAACACGGAAGTAAAACCACACAGCTTTGTAGAACTCTCGACGAACATGCTTGGCATGACTGATGTTCATGTAATGGCTCCAGAGGTTTAACGGATTTAAAAGCGTGGCGTACCGACACCCAACAGCTTGGCACAAGCGCCAGACTTCGGGGCATTGCGTGGTGTGAAGAAAGGAGTTTTCGATGGCCGACTCAAGCAAAAAAATGAGCCTTGTGGGGCTCACCACGTTGGTGATGGTCAACATGATGGGTTCGGGCATCATCATGCTGCCCACGAGCATGGCGCAACTGGGGGCCATTTCATTGCTGTCATGGATCGTCACGGCAGTCGGGTCCATGGCCATTGCTTACTGCTTTTCCCAATGCGGCATTTACTGTCAGCGCCCGGGCGGGTTGTCCGCGTACACCGAAGAAGCGCATGGCAAGTCAGGGTTCTTCCTCTGTTCGTATCTGTATTTTCTTTCATTGGCCATTGCCAACGTCGCCGTCGCCATTTCCGCCGTGGGTTACATGACCTCATTCTTGCCTTGGCTGGGCAGCGGCGCGATTCCCCTGTTCATCGGCACCGTGGGCTTGCTGTGGCTGACCACTTTCGCCAATTTCGGTGGCCCCGGCATCACCGGCAAGATCGGTGCGATTACCGTCTGGGGGGTGATCATTCCAGTGGCGGGCTTGAGCATCATCGGCTGGTTCTGGTTCAAGCCAGAGGTACTGATTGCCGCCTGGAACCCGAACAATCTGTCCAACGCCGAGGCGATCAGCAGTGCGATTCCGTTGACCCTGTGGGCGTTTCTGGGCATGGAGTCCGCCGCGCAGGCCTCCGATGCGGTGGAAAATCCCAAGCGTAACGTGCCGCTGGCCTGCCTGTTTGGCACGCTGGGCGCTGCGGTGGTCTACGTGCTGTCGACGACCGTCATCCAGGGCATCATCCCCAACGCCGAACTCGCCAACTCTTCGGCGCCCTTCGCGCTGGTCTACGCGCAGATGTTCAATCCAACGGTCGGCAACATCATCATGGCGCTGGCGGTGATGGCGTGTGTTGGCTCGCTGCTGGGCTGGCAGTTCACCCTGGCCCAAACGGCGAAAATGACCGCCGACCAAGGAATGTTCCCGAAACTGTTCAGCAAGCTCAACGCCCACAATGCGCCCCTCCTGGGCATGCTGGCGTGTGGTGTGTTGCAGACGCTGATGGCCTTGTCGACCATTTCACCCAATGCCGCCGCGCAGTTCGGCAAACTGGTCAATCTTGCCGCCGTGACCAACCTGATTCCCTACGTGACGGCGCTGACCGGATTGCTGGTCATGATGTACAAGGCGCGGGTTTCGCCTGCGGTCTATATGCGCAATACGCCCGTGCTGCTGATCGCGGTCGCCTATTCGTTGTACGCCCTGCACTCATGTGGCAAGGACGCCGTGTTCGGCGGCGCGCTGGTCCTGGTGTTTGGATATCCGCTTTATGGCGTGCTTGCCAAGCGCTTTGCCAGGCTGTCCGCATCCGCTCAAACCGGGGTCGATAATCCTTAGTCCTGATTTTCTGCACGGAACTGACATCTGAACACGGGGAATCGGGACATGAACGTACAACGAATCAAAACCACAGCACTGCGGTTCGCCTGCCTGCTGATGCTCGTGCCGCCACTGGCCGGTGCCRACACCCTGGAGCGCGTACGTTCAAGCAATACGTTAACCCTCGGCTATCTGCCCGACTTCGCCCCTTTCAGCGTTAAGGTGGGCGACAAGGCCCAGGGGTATGCCATCGAGCTTTGCGACAAGATCGCCAACAAGGTCAAGGCTGAACTGGGTTTGCCCGAATTGCAGGTGCGCTACCTACCCGTCACCGTCGCCGACGAGACCAGTGCCGTCAGCTCGGGCAATGTCGATATCCTCTGCACGCCCACACCACCCACACTTGAGCGCCGCAAAACGGTCAGTTATTCGGTGCCGATCTACACAGCAGGCCTCTCGGCGGTGGTGCATCAGGATGCACCGGCGACGCTGCTGGAGGTGCTCGACGGTCGGGTCGCGCATACCGGGCCGACCTGGCGAGCCACCGTCAACCGTGGCCTGGCCAACCAGACCTACGTCACCCTGGCGGGAGGCGTCACCGAGGCGTGGATTCGTCAGCAGATGCGCATGCTCGGCGTGGTCGCCAAATTGATCACGGTCGACTCCGCCGCTGCGGGCCTCGAATTGATTGCCGAAGGCAAGGCCGATGCGATGTTCTCCGAACGGATGATGCTCAAGAACCTCATCGACAACCAATACCCCACGGGTAATCTGGTCCTGCTGGAACGCATTTTCGAGTACGCCCCGACGGCCATGACCGTGGAGCGTGGCGATGAGGATTTCCGCCTGCTGGTCGATACCACGCTGAGCGAAATGTACCGATCCGGGGAGATTGAACAGGCGTACGATAAGCACTTGGGAGGCGCCAGCGACACGCACAGAAAGTTGTTCAAGATCTATGCCCTGCCCTAGCGCCCGGCAATACATACGGTCTCATGTTATTGGAGAACGGCTGTGATCAAGCACTTCATCCCTCCTGTCATGGTCGCCCTCCTCATCGCGATCAGTGGCGCCTCCTGCCATGACCATGAAAAAGACGACACCGTAAACGCGGAGCAACATCCGCCGTTTACCGATGGCAACGGCAAGTACATCCCGCGCGAGCAACTTCAGCCCTCGACGATGCCTCGGCCTCGAATGTAAAAGGGCTACCGCCCATCCAAATTAATGCCAACTGGCCATCAGGGGCAACTCTTCGTCGCGCTCAATAATCCGCCCCGCTCGCACCACGCGTTTCACGCTCAGTGATTCATGTGATCGTTTAACGTCCACGATGCGCAGACCATTGGCCGGGGTGTTCGCCGCCACTTGATGGGCCCGCACGACAATCCTGCCAACTCTCTTTCAGACGGTATCAAGGTTCCTTCGGTTCTTGCGCGGGCGCCGTAAACCACTTGTCTCTGGGCACCCATTTTTCATCTTTTGGATCGCCCAGATAATGCGGCGACATGATCTGTACGCCGTGTTCGTTGAACACATCCTGAATATTGGCGTGCAGCATGCTGAGCAACACCGCGCGAGGTCGAGGCTGACTGGGAATGGCCTGTGCCACCAGGCGATACTCGGGATAAAAGTCCGACAGCGCGGTTTGAAACACCTGCGCCGGCGGCACTTCAAGGACACCGGGGGTGCGTCTGGCGGCTTCCAGCAACATGGCCTCGACTTGCCGCCATGGCGTGTCGTACCCAATGGTGACGACGGTATCGACCACATAACCCGGACCTTGCACGGTGCGCGAATAGTTCTTGGTGACCGTGCCGGTGATCATCGAATTGGGCACGGTCAGCACTTCGCCCAGGCCGGTGCGAATGCGTGTGGTGAACATACCCAGCTCGGTCACCGTGCCTTCATATTCGCCGATGCGCACGAACTCACCGGGGCGCAGCGTGCGCGTGTAGGTCAGGATCAACCCCGCCGCCGCCTGGCCAACCACGCTGGAAGCCCCCAGCGAAATCATCAGGCCGATCAGCACCGACAAGCCTTTGAAGGCATCGGTGCCAGCGCCCGGCAGATAGGGATAGGCCATGGCCAGGGCGAACAGCCAGATGGCCAGTGATGTGAGGCGCTGGGTCGGTTGCAGGGTCTCGGCGTTCAACCAACTGAGGGTGCCGGGGGCGGCCATGCGACGCAGAACCCGGCGACTGAATGCGGTTGCACCCCGAGCGATAAAGTAGATGGCCAGCGCCACACCCAGACCGGGTATGGCACCGACGATCCCTTGCAGCAGGTACTCGGCGACTTCCAGCAGATAGTTGTTGAGGCTTTCGCCCCATGGCCGGGTGTAGGGGAAACGCGACAGGACAAACCCCAGCCATTCATACGTGAGCAGCAACACGACTGCCCAGCGCAACACCTCCAGCAAACGGGTGACCAGCGGATACAGGTAATTGGCGTCAACCAGTTGGACGCGCCCTACTTTCAATGCCTGGGTATGCCGGTCCATCAGCTCGGGCAGTTTCATCATCATGCGACGGCGCAGAGATGCCATGCCCCAGAGCAGCACAACATAGATGACCGTGGCCAAAGCCCCCACGGCCGCGGACCGGAGTATCAACTGCAAGCTGCGTGCTTCCTGGGTTTCGGCCACCACCAGACGCAGCTTTGCCGCCGCACTGTCGGCAGCCTCCTGGACCGAGGTGAATTCCACGTTGTCGACATCGTGAGGAGCAACGATAAACGCCCGCCGGGCCCCTAATAACACCAGGTAACTGTTCTGTATCGGGCTGACGGTAACGCTCAGATCATCGGTCTCGCCCAGCGCGTCGCTGATCACCACTTTGGCGCGCTTGACCCGTGCGGCCGGGGCCTCACCCAGGATCGTCGCGCGAAACACCATGATGCTGCGGTTGGCCACTTTAAGTTCAGCGGGGGGATCTACCACGTTGGGCGCGTCTTCAGCCCACAAGAGCACCGACCAGAACATCCCGAATACAGCCATCAAAATCGCGAGCGAACTGCTGCGCATGTGTCACTTCCTTACGTCACAAATTCAGGACTGAGGTTCGTGTGGCAGCGTAGTTCAGCGATGAACGGTTGTCAGATTTGGGCTCAGGGCGGTTGTTGTGCTTGCCAGTTGCGCGGCAAGAGCCCGGTCCATTGTTTGAAATGACGGCTGAACACCGAAACATCGGCGTAACCCGGATTCAGCGTGAACGGTGCAATGGATGTTTATCCGCGACCATTAAAAAACCCGGCCTCATCGGCCGGGTTTTTTATGTACTCACGTCGCTATCAACAGCAGCGCGTCTGTCCGTTCCCTCCCCCGTAACGGGCTTCCTGGCGTTCCCTGAAGAACACTTCGTAGCTCATCACCGGTTTATCCGGGTGTTTGTTCTGCATGTGCTCGACGTAGGTGTCGTAATCCGGCATGCCGACCATCAGGCGTGCGGCCTGACCAAGGTATTTACCGAGGCGACTCAGGTCATTGAACATGCGGAATGGCCTGGAATGGCGCTTCTTTATCCGTGCGTTCCTTGGTGCCCCAGGCAGCAATACCCACCTTGAGTGCAAAGAACAGAATGCTGAAGACCACGAACAGGAACAGCGCCGTCAGCGTTGCGTTGGTGTAGGCGTTGTAGATCACATGTTGCATCTGATCAATGCTCTTGGCCGGGGCCAGTACCTGACCGTTGGCCAGTGCATCGCTGTACTTCTTGGCCAGCGCCAGGAAACCGATGGCCGGGTTGGCATCGAACAGCTTGATGAAGCCCGCCGTCACCGTACAGATCAACAGCCAGACCGCCGGCAACATGGTGACCCAGACATAACGCTGACGCTTCATTTTGATCAGCACAACGGTGGCCAACATCAGCGCAATACCCGCCAGCATCTGGTTGGAGATGCCGAACAGCGGCCACAACGTGTTGATGCCGCCCAGTGGATCGATCACGCCCTGGTAGAGCAAGTAACCCCACATCGCCACACAACCGGCGGTGGCGATCAGGTTGGCGGTCCAGGAATCCGTGCGTTTGAGCGCCGGAACGAAGGAGCCGAGCAAGTCCTGGAGCATGAAGCGACCGGCACGAGTCCCGGCGTCTACCGCGGTCAGGATGAACAGCGCTTCAAACAGGATCGCGAAGTGGTACCAGAACGCCATGGTGTTTTCACCCGGCAGAACATGGTGCAGGATCTGCGCAATACCGACCGCCAGGGTCGGCGCACCACCGGCACGGGCCAGGATGGTGGTTTCGCCGATGTCCTTGGCCACCGCTTGCAGCGCATCAGGGGTAATGGCAAAACCCCAGCTGCTGACGGTTTGAGCGACCGAGACAACATCTGCGCCGACCAATGCCGCCGGGCTGTTCATCGCAAAGTACACACCCGGCTCGATCACCGAAGCCGCAACCATGGCCATGATCGCCACGAAGGACTCCATCAACATGCCGCCGTAACCGATGTAACGGGCATGCCCTTCACTGGCCAACAACTTCGGCGTGGTGCCGGAAGCAATCAGCGCATGGAATCCCGAGACCGCGCCACAAGCGATGGTGATGAACAGGAACGGGAACAGACCGCCCTTCCATACCGGGCCGGTGCCGTCGATGAACTGGGTCAGCGCGGGCATTTTCAGCTCGGGCATGGTCACCAGAATGCCGATCGCGAGGGCGACGATGGTGCCGATTTTCAGGAAGGTCGACAGGTAGTCACGTGGGGCCAGAATCAGCCACACCGGCAACACCGCGGCCACAAAACCGTAGCCGATCAACATCCAGGTGATCTGGATGCCAGTAAAGGTAAAGGCCTTGGCCCAGACCGGGTCGGCGGCAATCTGCCCGCCCAGCCAGATCGAGCCCAGCAGCAGCAACACGCCGACCACGGAGATTTCACCGATGCGACCCGGGCGGATGTAGCGCATGTAGATGCCCATGAACATCGCGATCGGGATGGTCGCCATCACCGTGAAAATGCCCCACGGGCTCTCGGCCAGGGCCTTCACGACGATCAGCGCCAGCACCGCGAGGATGATGATCATGATCAGGAAGCAGCCAAACAGCGCGATGGTGCCGGGGATGCGACCCATTTCTTCACGGACCATATCGCCCAGGGACCGACCGTTGCGGCGGGTCGACATGAACAACACCATGAAGTCCTGAACGGCACCGGCAAACACCACGCCGGCGATCAGCCAGAGTGTACCGGGCAGGTAACCCATCTGTGCCGCCAGTACCGGCCCGACCAGAGGCCCCGCGCCGGCAATGGCCGCGAAGTGGTGACCGAACAACACGTGTTTATTGGTCGGCACGTAATCCAGGCCATCATTATTGATGACCGCGGGCGTGGCACGATTGGGGTCCAGTTGCATCACTTTGGTCGCGATGAACAAGCTGTAGTAGCGGTAGGCAACAAGGTAGATAGCGACGGCTGCGACTACGATCCAGAGGGCGTTGATCGCTTCGCCGCGGCGCAGGGCCACGACACTTAGCGCAATCGCTCCCAGAACAGCCACGGCAAACCAGGCGAGGTGTTTAGCCAGACGGGGCATAGCGTGTCTCCTGCCGACAGTCAGTGGACTGCGGCGGTAATTTTTATAATTGTGTCCGCGGTGCGGAGCTGGCCCAATATCCCCGCATGCCGTCTACAAATAAATCCGCGTTACTACGTATGTGGTTTCTACGTAGTTCTACGTAGATGCCACTGATCCTCTGTAGGCGTGAGACCGGCTTGCCGGCGATAGCGGTGTATCAGGCGACATTGATGTTGGAGGGTAGATCGCTATCGCCGGCAAGCCGGTCTCACTCCTACAAGGGTTTGTATTTCAGCTGACACACCCAGGCCGTCAGTCATTCCGTCCAGCAGCGCTACTGGCCCAGCGTATCTTTGGCCTATGATGCCGGGCCTTCGCCTTCCCTCGGTCCGGTCAGGAGCCAAGATGCAGCTCAAACACAAAATCGTCGCGCTCGGGATTCTGCCGCTGGTATTGGCCATCGCGGTGATCTGCGCGCTGCTGATTTCGATGAACCGCCAACTTGGTGATCAACAGGCGCAGTTGATCGAAGACAGCATTCTGGCCAGCAAACGGGCCGAACTTAAAAACTACGTGGAAATGGCGCAAAGCCTGATCGCGCCGCTGTACGACGACGGCCACGGTGACGCGAACGCCCAGCAACAAGTGCTGGCAGAACTGCGCAAGCTCAGCTTCGGCATCAATGGCTATTTTTTCGTCTACGACCGCGAAGGTCGCAGCCTGATGCACGCGCGCCAGACCGAACTGGTGGGCAAATATCTGTGGGACATGAAAGACCCGCACGGTTTGCCGGTGATTCAGGCGCTGCTGAAAAGTGCACAATCGGGCGAAGGTTTTCAGCGCTACGCCTGGAACAAACCGTCCTCCGGCCAAGTGACCGACAAGCTCGCTTACGTGGTGATGCTGGACCGTTGGGGCTGGATGATCGGCACCGGCATTTACCTTGAAGACGTTGAGCGCGCCACGCAGCAGGCCCGCGACGAAGTGGCCATGGGTATTCGCAAAACCATGCTGGCGATTGCCGTCGTGGCACTGGTGGCGGTGCTGTTTGTGTTCGCCAGCGGCATGACACTGAACGTCAGCGAGCATCGCCTGGCGGATAAAAAGTTGCAGCGCCTGACCCAGCGTATCGTCAGCCTGCAGGAAGAAGAGCGGTCTAGGGTGTCCCGTGAGCTGCACGACGGTATCAGCCAGTTGCTGGTTTCAATCAAGTTTCGTTTCGAGCTGGCCAGCCATCTGCTGGAAAATGAACAGGGACATGACAAGGGTTTGAGCACGTTAAAGGACGCCACCGAACGCCTGGGTGAAGCCATCGGTGAGGTCCGCAGCCTCTCGCACGACTTGCGCTCTTCCTTGCTCGACACCTTGGGCCTGCGCGCGGCCATCGGCCAGCTCGCCGCCGAATTCGAGCAACGCAGCGGTCTCAAAGTGACTTACGACGACAATGAGTTCGATTGTCACCTGGTCGATGGCGCGGCGGTTGCTCTATTCCGGATCGTGCAAGAAGGCCTGACCAATATCGAACGCCACGCCCAGGCGAAAAACGTGTCCATTACCCTGCTCGGCGCGGGAGAATCGGTACGACTGAGCGTGGTGGATGACGGCATCGGTTTCAACGTCGCCCGGGTCGAACGTCGCCACGCGGGCATCGGCCTGCGTAACATCCGTGAACGTGTCGAGCATTTTGGCGGTCGTTTCGAACTGATATCGATGCCCGGAAGAAGTGAGCTGGACGTGCTGCTGCCAATGAAAGCGCCCGCAACGAAACGCTGACTCACCCCCAGACAACAAGAGTGAATACCCGCGATGAACCTGCCCTACCCGATCCGCGTTGCCCTGGTCGACGATCACGCCCTGGTCCGAGACGGAATCAAAGCGCTGCTGGCGGTCATGGCGCCCCTGGAAGTGGTCGGCGAAGCCGAGAGTGGCGCGCAGGCCATCGAGATGGTCGGGCGCTGCCAGCCGGACTTGTTGCTGGTCGACATCAGCTTGCGCGACATGAACGGGCTGGAGCTGACGCGTGTGTTGCGCAGCCAGTACCCGTCACTGAAGGTGCTGGTGCTGAGCATGTACGACAATAACGAATACGTGAGCGAATCCGTTCGTGCCGGTGCCAGCGGCTACGTCCTGAAAAACTCACCGTCGCGGGAAATCATTGCGGCCATCGAAGCCATTGCCAGCGGCGGCACGTTCTACAGCGCCGAAATCGCGCAGCGGCTGATCGCCGATAAAAGCTCGGACAACGAGCTGACGCCGCGCGAAAGCCAGGTGTTGTACAAAATGGCTCAGGGGCTTAACAACAAGGAAATGGCCCGCGAACTGGACATCAGCGTGCGCACGGTCGAAACCCATCGTTTGAGCATCCGCCGCAAACTCAACATCGACAAACCTGCGGCGCTGGTCAAGTACGCGATCGATCACGGGATTATTTCCCGGTAAGAAAAAGCCAACGCCGGCCTCGACAATGCGCTCGGGCGTCTATGCTCCAGAGAACTTTCTTGGCTGGACTCTGGACAATGCCTCCAAGCCGATCCCCTTCGACACGCCCGGCCCACCTCATCCTCCTGGCAGCTCTGGGCCTGAGCGGCTGCATTCGTCTGGGACCGGACTTCCAGCCGCCGGCTGAGGAGTGGAGCAAAACATGGGACTCCCCTGCCCTTGAGCAATCCAGCCAACGCGGCGCCAATCCGGATCTGCGACAGTGGTGGCACATTTTCCGCGACCCGGTGCTCGATAAACTGATTACGCAAGCGGATGCCTACAACTCCAGCCTTAGAATCGCCGGGTTGAACGTCATGGAGTCCCGCGCCCAACTGGGCATTGCGCAAAGCGGGCTGTACCCGCAACTGCAGCAAGCCAGCGCCGACAGCTTGTACGTCAAGCGTCACCAATACGGTGGCAACAACCCCAAGGACAATAATTTCTGGCAACACAGTGCCGCGTTTGACATCGGCTGGGAGCTCGACTTCTGGGGGCGTTTCAGTCGCGCCATCGAGTCGGCCGATGCCAGTTATTTTGCCGCCCAGGCCAACTACGAAGACGTTCTGGTATTGGTGCGCGCCCAGGTGGCGGATGCCTACTTTTCATTGCGCACCACGGACGCCCGTTTGCGCGTCGCGCGTGAAAACGCCAAGCAGCAAAAACGCAATTTCGAGATCACCGAAAAACTGTTCAACAGCGGCCAGGATGCTGAACTCGATCTGCAACAGGCCAAAACCCAGTACTTGGGCACGCTGGCCACTATTCCCGGCCTGCTGGACCAATTGCAACGTACGCGCAACGCCTTGGCGGTGCTGATCGGGCAACCGCCGGGCACGTTGCCACAGGTGGTCGACAACGAAAGCCTGATCCCGCTGGTTGATCGCGCCGTGCTGCA
Source organism: Pseudomonas sp. P1_F1_2 (assembly GCF_056405815.1). NCBI lineage: Bacteria > Pseudomonadati > Pseudomonadota > Gammaproteobacteria > Pseudomonadales > Pseudomonadaceae > Pseudomonas > Pseudomonas sp. P1_F1_2. The sequence continues at coordinate 10,946 of NZ_JBFUBK010000093.1, forward strand.
AGATGTGCCCGCCACCCTGCTGCTGCGTCGACCTGATGTACGAGCGGCTGAACTGAACGTCGCGGCGCAAGGGGCGCTGATTGGCGTGGCCGAAAGCGATTTCTATCCGTCGCTGACGCTGCTCGGCAGCATTGTCTGGTCGACCGATACGCTCCATGGCACGTCCAGCAGCCTGGACCTGGTTGGTGGCCCCAGTCTGCGCTGGAATGTGTTCGATCACGGGCAGATCGCCAACAACGTGCGCGTCCAGGACGCGCGGTTGCAGCAGTTGATCGAAGCCTACCGCGACAAGGTACGCCAAGCCGCACGCGAGGCCGATGATGCGGCCAACGGCCTGATCCAGTCACTGGAGAGCGAACGCATCCTGCGCGACGCCGGAGGGGCTGCCGAACGTTCGCTGGTGCTGGCCAGCGTCCAATTCCGCGAAGGTTACGCTGACTTTCAGCGGGTGCTGGACGCTCAACGCGCGTTGCTCCAACAACAGGACAATTACCTGCTCGCACGCGGTAATGCAGTCAGCAATGTCATCGCCCTGTACAAGGCCTTGGGCGGCGGTTGGTACTCCGCCCTGCCCCGTGTGGACCCGGCCACCCGCCAGCTGATGGAAAAACGCACTGATTGGGGCAACATGCTGGATGAGCCCAACGCCGCGCTGCCCGCTTACCCGCTGCCTGACAAGGAAACTAGCCATGAGTGAAGCCTCGCAGCCCTCCCCCGACACCGCCGAACCGGTGGCGGCCGACCCGGTTAAAAAAGGCATCAAGTGGGTGTTGATACTGATCATCCTGAGCCTGGTCTGGTACTTGCTGGCCGACCGTTTCACGCCGTATACGCAACAAGCGCGCGTGGGCGCGCTGGTGATCCCAGTGGCATCGGAGGTCGCGGGTCGGGTGATCCGCGTGAACGTCCACAACAATCAGACCGTCAAGGCCGGCGACGTACTCTTCGAAGTGGACCCGGCCCCCTTCAAGATTGCCGTCGACCGTGCCCGCGCCGACCTTGAAACAACACGCCGGCAATTAGGCGCCAGCACCGCGGGGATTGCCTCGGCGCAAGCGACTCTGCGCACCGCACAGGCCAATGAAACCAAGGCACGTCAGGAGAATCAGCGCCTTGAAGGGTTGTACCGTGAAGACCCGGGGACCATCTCCGTACGCGTGCTCGAAATGTCACGCACCACCCGCGACGCGGCAGTCAGTCAAACCGCCGCTGCTCGCGCTGAAGTAGAACGAGCCAAAGAAACGGAAGGCGGCGGCGAAGACGTCAACGCAAAATTGCGCAGCGCCGCTACGACCCTGTCAAAAGCCGAACTGGACCTGTCCAACACGCAGACACGCGCGCGTTCGGCAGGATTGATCACCGACCTGCGTACCGATGTCGGGCAATTCGCCTCGGCGGGCGGCCCCGTCATGACCCTGATCACCATTCAGGACATCTGGATCACGGCCGACATGACCGAGAACAACCTTGGTCATGTCGGGCCCGACACGCCGGTGTCCATTGTGCTCGATTCGATGCCAGGCGAAGTTTACTCGGGCCACGTACGTAGCGTCGGTTATGGCATCAGCGTCGGACAGCCGACCCCGCCCGGCACCTTGCCCGGCATTCAAAACAGCCGGGACTGGCTACGCCCCGCACAACGGTTCCCAGTGATTATCGAGTTTTCCCAGGAGTCTATGAGCGCGCTGCTTGGCAGCGGTGGCATTCGTGCCGGTGGGCAGGCTGAAGTCATGGCCTTTACCAGCGAAGGCAGTCTGCTCAACCCGCTTGGCCGGGTCTATTTACGCCTAATGAGCTGGCTGTCTTATGCCTACTAAGCGTACCCCACGGGAGCAGCGTGCCTTACGGCTGGCCACTGGCACGGCATTGTGCCTGGCGGTCAGTTTCGGCCTGGCGTTGCCCATTCCGTTTCTTGCGCCTGTGCTGTGCCTGTTGCTCCTGGCCTCGGTCAATCGACCGTTACCCTTCAAGGCCGCGATCGTTCTGGCACTGGTCGCGATGCTGACTACCGGCATCGGCCTGCTGCTCATCCCGATCCTGCGCTATTACCCGCTAAGCGGCGTGCTGCTGGTCGCGGTCAGCCTGTTTTTGGTGTTCCGCTGGGGACTCAGTGGCGGCAATAACCTGATCGTGACGTTGCTGGTGATGGGCCTGACCATGATCTCGTCGGCAGGCGTCGCCGAGTTCGACGCGGCGGCAATGGTCATTGGCGCGCTGGTCAAGGGTTTGTTAATGGCGGTGATGGTGATTGCGATCAGTCATTGGATGTTCCCCGAACCTGCCAATGCGCCATCGCCCCCGGCCGCCCCACCACCGGTAGGTGAAGAAGCCAGTCGGATTGCGTTGCGAGCAACCTTGATTGTCTTGCCAACATTTCTACTGGCAATGATCGACCCGGCGAGCTACCTGCCGATCATTTTGAAAGCGGTCGGCCTGGGTCAGCAATGCAACACGACCAGCGCCCGCAATGCCGGTCGCGAACTGGTCGGCGCCACCTTGCTCGGCGGTTTGTTGGCCATCCTGTTTTGGTGCGCACTGAGCCTGTTTGTGCACCTGTGGATGTTCTTCCTGTGGACCCTGCTGTTCGGCCTGATACTGGCGCGCAAGCTGTATGCCCTGAGCCCGAGCCGGTTTGGCCCGGGATTGTGGCTCAACACCTTTATCACGTTGATTATCCTGCTGGGCCAGTCAGTGCAGGACAGCGCCTTGGGCAAAGACGTCTACACCGCCTTCGCCGTGCGCATGGGGCTGTTCATGGCCGTCACGTTGTACGCGTACCTGATGGTTCGGTTGCTTGACCGTCCAGTACAAACACAAGCTCAAGCTCAAGGGTTGACCTGATAGCCCTTGCCTTGCAGGCAACTGGTATAGGCCGTCGAGGTGGTGGAGGCACTGGTTTTCTCATTTTCCCGACGTTCCTGACGCTGACGCGAACCACCCACCACGACACCCGCCGCCGCGGCTCCTTTGGCTTGGTTTTGGCGATATTCCTGCTTCACCTCGCTGTTGGCGTTGTCATAAAACTCATCATGCTGACGTCCACGTACATCAGCCGCGGCGGCCCCGGCTGTCGCCCCCACTGCCGCCCCTTTGACCCTGCCTCCGGAAGAGGACGTGCTAGTGGACGCCGTCTGACTGGCAGCCACGCTATGGCACTCGTTAATGTCCAACTGGGTTTGTTGCGAACTCTGGCCTTTGGTCGGCACTACGGTTTCAGCCCAGCCCTGGGCTGACGAAACCGACAATGCGACACACAGGCTGATGGAAGACAACGTATGCATGATCACCTCCTGTGCGGCACCGAGCAGACCGTTGACCACGGGCCCCGCACTTTATTGAGCATCTTGAAGTGTAGATCAGCCATCACACCCGCCTGCGGGTGATTGAGGTCGGTTGCGGCCGGCCAACATGAAACTTTTCGATCGTTTTGGCCTGATGACCTAACCTCAAGGGTTGAGTGAGCCACAACGGGGCCGGGCACGCCTATGCGTCATGCATTGATGTCAGCGATTTTCGTCGCGCTTACGCTGCTGCTGCAAAGTGGCGCCGCGCTGTCCGCCACCGATCCTCCGGCGTCTGCAGTCATTACACCAGACCCTGCGGCGTCAGAGGTGTCACCCTCCGCATTGCAAGACCTGCAACTGCGCCTGGACCAGATTAAACAGCAAGTTTCCTTGGCCAATAACGTCATCATGATGTTCGGCCTGCAGGATTCCGTTCAGTTGTTTATCAATGACGTGGACAGGCTGCAATCAGCGCTGCTTCCCGAACAAAAGCAATTGCAAGCCCAGCTGGATGTATTGAGCGGCCCCGTCTCGCTCGGCGGTGTCGCAGTAGAGAAATCGGATATCACCACGCAAAGAACCGATCTGACCGAGCAGAAGAAAAAAGTCGATTTCAGCCTGCAAACCCTGGCAGCACTCAGAGCCAGCGCCCTCGATCTGATGACTCAAATTGCCGGCATTCGGCGCAGTCTGCTGGAAAGCGAAGTCACCCTTCGCAGCGGCAGCATCCTGGGGCTGGAGTTCTGGCAGCCGTTGATTCACCCCAACAGGGAAGATCGCCTGCGACTCAGGGGATTCATTCAACAGGTCAGCGACACCCTCGCGGCCGCCTGGCAACCCGGCGAACGCCTGTCGGCTGTCCTGCTGATCATGCTCGCCCTGGCCATCTGGTCCTGGGGGCGCAAAGTGGCTGATCGCGGGCTGACCTGGATTTGCATCCATCGCATACCGGCCGGGCGATTGCGTCGAAGCACGCTGGCACTGGCTTCAGTCGTGGCGACATTGTTGACCGCCATCTGTGCAGTGCAATTGTTATTTTATGCGCTCACGCGACAACTGCCACTGTCACCGATGATCCAGAGCTTTGCCGAGGAGCTCGAAAGGCTCATTTACACCTGCGTCCTGATCACTGGTTTAAGCCGGGCATTGCTGGCGAACCAGCATCCCTCCTGGCGACTGCCCTCTATCTCCGACTCCGTTGCAAAGGCCATCAAACCCTATCCCAGGGTGTTGGCCGCAGCCTTGCTCGGACTGGTATCGGCGGCCCAGATCACCAACGTAACCGGCATGAGCTCCTCCGCAATACTCTTTGGGCGGGGCCTGATCGCGTTGGTGGTCACGTTGATTCTTGTCCTCTTGTTCCGTCGTGCCAGCCATGCGCGCCGGCTCGCGGTGGCCTCAGGAGACACCACTGAAACGGGCACCGCCGTTGCCGGCCTGATTTATACCTGCACCATTGTTGCGTTGGTTGTTTCGATGTTCGCCCTGCTGATCGGCTATGTCTCGCTGGCACGGTTCATCACCTACGAGCTGGTCTGGGGGTTCGTCATCTTGTCAGGCTTTTACATGTTGATTCAGTTGCTCAGGGACAGCTGTGAGTACCTGTTTTCGCCCAAGACGCCCAGTGGGAAGTCGATCAAGCAATTGCTCGGAATTGGCGATGTTCGCCTTGAGCAAATGTCGATTATCTTGTCCGGGGCCGGTCGCGCAGGCTTGCTGCTGTTGGCGGTCATTTCGCTGTTTGTCGGCGGGGTTGGCACCACACTCGAGCAACTGGTGACCCAAATGCTGTCCATTCTTGGCGGCGATGGTTTGCGCAAGCTGAACATCATTCCCGGCCATTTGCTCAATGCAATCCTGGCGCTGATGGTCGGTGTGTACCTGATTCGAGCCTTTCGCCGCTGGCTGGATGACGAGTTCCTGCCCAAAACCGCCATGGACCCCGGYATGTGCGCCTCGTTGAGCACACTGTTCGCCAACATCGGTTATGCGTTGGTGATTCTGCTGACGTTGTCGTCACTGGGCATCAAGTGGACCAACCTGGCCTGGATTGTCAGTGCCCTGTCGGTGGGGATCGGTTTTGGCTTGCAGGAAATCGTCAAGAATTTCGTCTCCGGCCTGAYCCTGTTGACCGAGCGTCCGGTCAAGGTCGGCGATCTGATCAGCATCAGCGGCGTCGAAGGTGACATCCGCCGAATCAACGTCAGGGCCACCGAAATCCAACTCAGCGACCGCTCGATTGTCATCGTGCCCAATTCCCAATTGATCTCGCAAAACCTGCGCAACGTCACGCTGGGCGGCAGTGCGCAAGGGGTGGCGAGCCTCGAGTTGATGTTCCCGCTGGATATCGACCCGGAGCAGGTACAAAACCTGCTGTACGACTGTTATCGCGAGAACGAAACCATCCTCGAAAAACCGGCGGTCTATGTGCGATTCAGCAAACTGTCGCCCGACGGCATCACCTTGACCGTGACCGGTTACGTCGCCAGCCCGAGAATTGTCGGCATCACCAAAAGCGACTTGCTGTTCGAGATTCTGAAACGTTTGGGTGCGGCGGGCATTGAACTGGCCAAACCGTCGTCCCCGGCTTGATCAACGCTGACTGCCGCGCTTGAGTGTTTCGCTCGGAAGCTCTTTGAACAGCGCCCGGTAACTGCTGGAAAAACGCCCCAAATGCCAGAACGACCAATTCATCGCGACTTCGGCGACGGTGGTGTCGTTGGGTGTGCTGACCAGCAATTCACGGTGTGCGCTGTTGAGCCGGCGCAGGCGCAACCAGTGGGTCGGCGTCATCCCGGTGAAGGCCTTGAAGGCATGTTGCAATTGGCGCAACGGAACCCCGGCGACCTGGGATAGCTCGAGCAGGTTGAGGGTTTCTTCCGGGGCGTCGGCCGCCCACTCGCCGATGCGTTTCATGATCGTGCGTTCTTCGGTGCGACGCTGCAAGCCACCCCGGTCAAGACAAACACAGGCGTTGTCGAGGATGTACAAACAGTCCTCCAGCAACTGCTGCGTCAGGGCTTCCTTGCTCGGCGGGTCGAGGGTTTCTGCCAGTCGGGTCAGCGTGCCGCTCAACCAGCGGCTGAACAACGCGTTCTGTCCCGAGTTCAGCGGCGACATGAACAACCCTTCCAGCCGCGCCACGTTCAAACCGTGTCGCTGAACGAAGTCGGGACCGAACACCACGGCGATTTCCTGGTAGTTCTCCGGGGTGATCCAGATGTTGCGGCTTTCGCCATTGAGCACGTACAGCGCGTTGTCACTGCGATCGAAACAGAACGCCAGTGAACCTTCGGGCGCGCTGAAATTCTGCTCGACCCGGGTGTTCATCTGCTCTTCGTAAATCTCAACCCCGTGCAAGTCGAGATAGCGCACTCGCCCGGCGAAATGCCCGGGGGACATCTGCTGATAGTGCTGGACCCAACCCGGCGTAGCGCGGATTTGCTCGGCGACATCTTCGGTGTTGAACGCTTGAACCTGTATCGGACTGGACGCTGACATGGGTGACCTTACGCACTCGTTTGGTGCGTTTTGGTGCTGCTTAAAGTGGATAGATGGAACTGCAAGGCTCGCCCAAGATAGTCGTCAACGCGTCACAGGGGAAGAGTCCGGTGGATGAAACCGCTCTCCCCGACGTTAATAAAACCAATAATGAGGTCTTTATGAATGCCCCTTTCGATCAGCTGTTCACTTGGCTGAAAGATCACAAGATTACCGAAGTCGAATGTGTGGTCAGCGACTTGACCGGCATTGCACGCGGCAAAATTGCACCCACCAACAAGTTCCTGCATGAGCGAGGCATGCGCCTGCCGGAAAGTGTGCTTTTGCAAACGGTAACCGGGGACTTTGTCGACGACGACATTTACTACGACCTGCTCGACCCGGCCGACATCGACATGGTTTGCAAGCCGGTGGCCGACGCGGTTTACGTGATCCCATGGGCCATCGAGCCCACCGCGATCGTGATCCATGACACTTTCGACAAGTTCGGCAACCCGATCGAACTGTCGCCGCGCAACGTGCTGAAGAAAGTGTTGCAGCTGTACACCGACAAAGGCTGGAAGCCAATTGTCGCGCCGGAAATGGAGTTCTACCTGACCCAGCGCTGCGAAGACCCGGACTTGCCGCTCAAAGCACCGATGGGCCGTTCGGGCCGAGCTGAAAGTGGTCGTCAGTCTTTCTCCATCGACGCCGCCAACGAATTCGACCCGCTGTTCGAAGACGTCTACGACTGGTGTGAACTGCAAGGCCTGGACCTCGACACGCTGATCCACGAAGACGGCCCGGCGCAGATGGAAATCAACTTCCGTCACGGCGACGCGCTGGACCTGGCCGACCAGATCACCGTGTTCAAGCGCACCATGCGTGAGGCCGCACTCAAGCACAACGTCGCGGCGACCTTCATGGCCAAGCCGATTGGCGACGAGCCCGGCAGCGCCATGCACATTCACCAGAGCGTGGTCGACATCGCCACCGGCAAGCCGATCTTCGCCGATGCCGACGGCACCATGAGCGAGCTGTTCCTGCACCACATCGGCGGCTTGCAAAAGTACATCCCTAAAGTGCTGCCGATGTTCGCGCCCAACGTGAACTCGTTCCGCCGCTTCCTGCCTGACACCTCGGCACCGGTCAACGTCGAGTGGGGCGAAGAAAACCGCACTGTCGGCCTGCGTGTGCCGACTTCGTCACCGGATGCCATGCGCGTGGAAAACCGCTTGCCGGGCGCCGACGCCAACCCTTATCTGGCGATTGCCGCCAGCCTGTTGTGCGGTTATTTGGGAATGGTCGAGCGCATCGAACCAAGTGCTGCGGTGCAAGGGCGCGCCTATGAACGTCGCAACCTGCGCCTGCCGATCACCATTGAAGACGCCCTGACCCAGATGGAAGAGTGCGAAACCATCGAACGTTACCTGGGCAACAAGTTTGTCCGCGGATACGTCGCGGTGAAGCGTGCGGAACACGAGAACTTCAAGCGGGTGATCAGTTCCTGGGAACGCGAGTTCCTGCTGCTTAGCGTTTAAAACAACAAAAATCCAACCACTGATCGTTCCCACGCTCTGCGTGGGAATGCCTCTAGGGACGCTCCGCGTTCCAATGGGACGCAGAGCGTCCCGGGCTGCATTCCCACGCAGAGCGAGGGAACGATCACTCCAAGAGGTGTCGATATGCGTCTATTGAAATCCGTGGTCCCGGTCGCGCTGGCCGTCCTGTTCAGCGCCGTTGCGCAGGCTCAGCCACAGGTCAGCGTCTATAACTGGACCGATTACATCGGCGAAACCACCCTCGCCGACTTCCAGGCCAAAACCGGAATCAAGGTGATCTACGACGTCTTCGACTCCAACGAAACCCTGGAAGGCAAATTGCTCGCAGGCCGCACTGGCTACGACGTGGTGGTGCCGTCCAACCACTTTCTGGCACGCCAGGTCAAAGCCGGCGCGTTCCTGAAGCTGGACCGAGAACAACTGCCGAATTTCAAGAACCTCGACCCGAAACTGTTGGCGTTGCTTGAGAAAAACGACCCTGGAAACGCGCACTCTGTGCCGTACCTGTGGGGCACCAACGGCATCGGCTACAACGTCGACAAGGTCAAGCAAGTGCTGGGCATCGATCACATCGATTCCTGGGAGGTCCTGTTCGAACCGGAAAACATCAAGAAACTCAGCCAGTGCGGCGTGTCGATGATGGACTCGGCCGATGAAGTGTTCCCGGCCGTCCTCAATTACATGGGCATGGACCCGCGCAGCGAAAACCCTGAAGACTTCAAAAAGGCCGAAGCCAAGCTGCTGAGCATCCGCCCTTACATCACCTACTTCCATTCTTCCAAGTACGTATCGGACCTGGCCAACGGTGATATTTGCGTGGCCTTCGGCTACTCCGGTGATGTGTTCCAGGCGGCCAACCGGGCCAAGGAAGCCAAGAATGGCGTGAACATCGCGTACGCCATTCCCAAGGAAGGCAGCAACCTGTGGTTCGACTTGCTGGCCGTTCCTGCCGACGCGAGCAATCCAAAAGAAGCCCATGCGTTCATCAACAACCTGCTGGACCCGCAAGTGATTGCCAAGGTCAGCGCTTCGGTCGGTTACGCCAACCCGAACCCGGCCGCCAAGCCGTTCATGGACCCGGAGCTGGTGAACAATCCTGAGGTGTACCCGCCACAGGAAGTCCTCGACAAGCTCTATATTTCCACCACTCCACCCCAGTCGATCATGCGTCTGATGACCCGTTCGTGGAGCAAAGTGAAGTCCAACAAATGAATCAGTACACCAACGAACACGCCCATTCCTACTACGCTGCATCGGCTAATAGCCTGACGCCGCGCCCGGCGCTGGCCGAGGCGCTGACCGCCGATGTCTGCGTGATCGGCGGCGGTTTTACCGGCGTCAATACTGCCATCGAACTGGCCCAGCGAGGGCTCTCGGTGATCCTGCTGGAGGCCCGTCGAATTGGCTGGGGCGCCAGTGGACGCAATGGCGGCCAGTTGATTCGCGGCATCGGCCACGACGTCAGCGGGTTCGCCCGGCATGTCGGCGCCGAAGGTGTACGTTATCTGGAACGCGCCGGAGTTGAATCGGTACAGGTCGTGGGCAATCGGATTCGCGAACACGGCATCGATTGCGACCTGCGCTGGGGCTTCTGCGAACTGGCCAACACCCCGGCGCAGTTCGCCGGGCTGAAGGCCGAACACGCGCAACTGATCGAATCGGGTTACGCCCATGAAACCCGCCTGGTCGAACCCGGGCAGATCCGCGAGCACGTCGTCAATTCCGGCGTATATGCCGGCGGCCTGGTGGACATGGGGTCGGGGCACTTGCACCCGTTGAACCTGGTCCTGGGCGAAGCGAAACTGGCGGAGTCGCTTGGTGTACGGATCTTTGAACAGAGCCCGGTGCTGGAGTTGATCCATGGCAGCACCGTGCAGGTTCGGTGTGCCGGCGGCACGGTACGCGCCGCCAGCCTGGTGCTGGCCTGCAACGCGCACCTGGAGGAACTCGAACCCAAGCTCAGCGGCAAGGTGCTTCCTGCGGGCAGTTACATCATCGCCACCGAGCCCCTGTCGAAGGACGCTGCCGCCCAACTGATCCCGCATAACGTCGCCCTGTGCGATCAGAAGGTCGGCCTGGATTATTACCGGCTCTCGGCGGACCGGCGCTTGCTGTTCGGCGGTGCCTGCCACTATTCCGGGCGCGATCCGGCAGACATTGCCGCCTACATGCGCCCGCAAATGCTGAAGGTATTTCCGCAATTGGCCAATGTGCGGATCGACTACCAATGGGGCGGCATGATCGGCATCTCGGCCAATCGCTTCCCCCAGGTCGGACGCTTGAGCCAGCATCCGAACGTGTTCTACGCCCAGGGCTACTCCGGCCATGGCCTGAACGTCACGCACTGGTGCGCCAAGCTCTTGGGCGAAGCCATCCACGCAGGCCACAGCCAAGGCTTCGACGTATTCAGCGCCGTGCCGCACATGACTTTCCCCGGCGGCCGCGCCCTGCGTTCGCCACTGCTGGCGCTGGGCATGCTGTGGTACCGGATGCGCGAAATGTTGGGTTGACGGCGTATGGCGAGGGGCCTGCCCCCTCCGTCAGTCCACCGGGGCGTATTGCATCTCGCCATTGCCGAACGACCAGTCCTCGCGCTTCACATCCACCACACTGATCCAGATATCTTCCTTGCGCAGCCCTGTCCTTGCATGAATGCCCTGGGCAATCGCCTGGTAAAACGCTTTCTTGACCGCAACGGTTCGTCCCGCATTCCAGGTCACTTGAATGAACACGATCCCCGGGGTGTAAGAAAGGCCCAGGTACCCGGCCGACGGATAAACCAGCTCATCCTTGCGGTGGCGATTGATGATCTGGAACTTGTCATGTTCGGGAACATTGGCCGTCTGGACCATGGCCTCGTAAACCACATCGCTGATGGCGGCGACGGTTTCTTCGGAGGTATCAGCGGCGACATCGATTCTGGCTAAAGGCATGGTGGTTTCCTGCTGGGTTGAGATTGGATTGGGCGAGGTTTTTAAAGCGGTTTTAAAGAAGACGCGGTGGCTATCGGGCGCGGCGCAGACTTCCCGACTTGCAGTACATAGACCCCGACGATGATGCACACCAGTGCCAGCACATCATGGGCCTGCAACGGCTCATGGATCAGCAATGCACCAATGCCCAGCGCCACGACGGGCGGAATGTAGGTGACACCCGCCGCTTTGAGCGCGCCGAGGTGCTGCACCAGAAAGTAATACAACAGGAACGCCACGCCGGTGCCGATGACCCCGAGCCCGAACACCAGCCCACTCAAGGCGACAGGCTCGTGCGCAATGCGCTCGATCCCGTGAAGGTCAGTGGTCAACAAAAGCACCAGGAGCGCCAGGCCGATCTGGTACGTGGACAACGCCAGCGGCGACAGATCCTTGTCCATCAGGAACCGTCTGGCGTAGACGAATGAACAGCCCAGGCTCAGCGAGCCGCCGACCATGTAAAGCACGCCACGGATATCAACGCCGTTGCCGGCGCTGTTCCAAGGCTGGGCGATGAGCAGCACACCGACAAAACCGATCATCAGGCCCGTCACCGTCAAGCGGTTGATCGGTTCCTGGCGCAAAAAAACAAATGCCGTCAAAAAGGCGAAGAGCGGAATCGCACCGCTGAGCATGCCGGCGATGCCGGAAGGAAGCAGCGCCGCGCCCTTGGCAAACGCCAGGTAATACACGGTGGTGGCGAGCAATGACATGACGAAGAAATGGTGCAAGTGGCGCCAATGAAACCAGCGCAACGCACGGCGTGACAGTGCCAGGACAAGGATCGGAAGAAAGCCGAAGAGCACCCGTAACAGTACAATCTGCATCGGCGTAATCACCTCGGCAGCCCACTTCATGAAAATGAAATTGGTGCCCCAGATCAACCCGAGCAAAGCAAAGGCAGGATAGACAAATTTGTTCATGATGAACCTCTGCACGGGGAGTTGTTGTGCGAAGGTAAGGGCTAGGACCGAACTGAACAACCGATTAAAAAACCCACATGGAGTAGAAAAACTTCAGTATGAACGATATGCCGCCCCTCAAGGCCCTGGTCGCGTTCGATGCCGCGATGAAACACGCCAGCTTTACCGAAGCGGCGGCGGAGCTGCATGTCACCCCGGGCGCCGTGGGGCAGCAGATCCAGAAGCTCGAAGAATGGCTGGGCACGCCGCTGTTCATCCGGTCTGTGCGGCAAGTCCAGCCGACTCAAGCCGCATTGAACTACTGGGCCGCCGTGCAACCCGCGTTGCTGCGGCTCCAGCAAGCCAGCAACGAGCTGCGCCTGAGCAATGTGAATGAAGTGTGGTTGTCCATGCCGCCGACGCTGGCAGCGAAATGGTTCGCGCCAAGAATGGCCGACTTCTTGAGTTTCAGGCCCGACATTTCCCTGCACCTGAGTGCATCGACGGCCTTGATCGACTTTGAGCGGGATCGGGTTGATCTGGCGATTCGCTACTTTGACGGCAACGATCCGTCGCTGGACTCAACCTTGCTGTATCGGGATGAAGCCCGGCTCTATTGTTCGCCCGACTATGCCCGGAAACTCAAGCTGAAAGGCCCCGAAGACCTGATGCGCGCCACACTCCTGCAAACCACCCTGCTCCCGCACTGGACGCCATGGTTCAAACGGTTCAGCCAATTGACCGACGCGCAGGTGGCTGGCATCCCCAGTCAACATTTCGACCAGTCCATTCTGGCCATTGAAACGGCACGGCATGGACAGGGGGTCGTACTGAGCAGTGCGGTCCTGACAGAGGTGGAAATGCGCAACGGCTCGCTGTGCGAACCCTTTGAAATGCGCCTGCCGGTGTCCAGAGGCTATTACCTAGTTCACCACCGTCAGGCTGTATTACGTCCAGCCGCTGCGGTATTGAAGAAGTGGTTGATTGATCGGGCCAGCGCAGAGCAATCAACCACGTTAACGTAACCCGTTAACGCCCCACCGCCGCTTCAATCGCCGCGATATCGATCTTGCCCATCTGCATCATGGCCTCGAACGCTCGCTTGGCCACCGCTTGATCAGGATGGGTGACCGCAGCCGTCAAGACACGCGGGGTGATCTGCCACGACAACCCCCACTTATCCTGGCACCACCCGCAGACATTTTCCGTGCCGCCGTTGCCGACAATCGCGTTCCACAGGCGATCCGTTTCGGCTTGGTCATCGGTGGCGACCTGAAACGAAAAGGCCTGGTTATGCCGGATCCCCAATCCGCCGTTCAGGCCGAGACAAGGGATACCCATCACCGTGAATTCAACCGTCAAGACATCGCCCTGCTTACCCGCCGGATAGTCGCCCGGCGCGCGGTGGACGGCCCCCACTGAACTGTCGGGAAACGTCCGGGCATAGAAGGTCGCAGCGTCCAGCGCGGTGCCGTCGTACCAGAGACAAATCGTGTTTTTGCTGATCATCTTGGTTCTCCTGGATTGGAACTCGAAGGTACATTTTAGCAGCGCAGAAGATTGCGACCGGGTGCGCGCCTCCCCGACAGCCTGCGTCCCGGCGCGAGATTCCCCTTCGTTTCGCTGACGCTTAAACAACGAAGTTCCCGCCTGTTTAAACGAAGCCTCCTGTTACCACCCGAAGGCTACAACGCCTTGCGTCATCGCCTACGGGTAAGACAGAATCCGCCGGCTTGTGCGTCTAGGACACGGGTTCTATCGTGGCTGGGTCACTGAAAAACAGTGATCGGGTTTGGTAGCCCGGTATAACTAGTCGCATAGCGCACCGTTTGCAGAACTGTTCAAGTCTCTGCTTTATGGTGGCCATGCGCAGGGCTCCCATGGGAGCGCCGGGTTCCTAGTTACCGGTCTACCAACCCGCGTATGGCCGCCACCCATCGTTTGGTAGCGTGGGTGAAGGCTCCGTTTTCAATTAGGAGTTTCACTATGATCAAACCAACACCCAACCCACCGGACACCGATCCGGCATCGCCCTACGAATCCCTCGATTCGAAAAAACTCCACGAAGCGGCCGAACGCGCCCTCGACCACTACCTCAACCCGGCTGCCCAGATCATGGCCAGCACCCACGAACCCGAACCGATGTTCCTCGCCAACCCCAAGTACGACACCGAATCCCTGCTGGCCAACGCCAGCGAATCATTGGGCTCTGCGACCACCATGCTCAGTAATTTGGCGGCGTTATTGGAGAATTCACACCGCAGGACGCTACTGGGAATTACCCAAGTGGTCATGTTGGGGGAATTGGCGGTGAATCAGGCGCTGGATAAGGTTGAACTGAAGGAGTAAGCACGGTCCTCTGTGGCGAAGAACCGGTTCGTCGCCACAGAGAGAGATGTAGCCTGTTCTGGCGGCTATCGGCCGATTCTGTTGAAAAAGTCGGCCATGGTTTTCGCAGCTGAAAAGTACGCGCTCGAGATTGAAATCTTTGCTACCGGCAAAGGTTTCCAGAAGTAGATTTCAAGCAGCAG